>JABSPP010000180.1 GCA_013214275.1 Flavobacteriaceae bacterium | reverse complement strand
CGATATCTGCATACAATCCAGCTCTACCATAGTAGACAATCATCCAGATCAATACCAAAGCAATAGCCAGTAAGAATGAGTTGGCAGAACTCTTAATGGATTCTTTTCCTAGTGATGGTCCTACGACAGCCGATTCTATAATTCTTGCCTCCGCAGGTAATTTACCTGCTTTCAGTACTGTGGCAATGTCTTGAGCCTCCTCAATTGTCATACTACCTCCTGAAATTTTAGAAATACTACCGAGCTTTTCATTGATTATAGGAGCAGAATATACGTTATCGTCAAGGACAATAGCAACAAATTGATTAATATTCTTTTCAGTTAACTTACTCCAAAGTCTTGTTCCTCTGGCATTCATTACCATTCTTACTTCAGGCTTGGATCGAACTTCATCAAATACTTGGGAAGCATCAGCGATGAGATCTCCCTCCATATCCGCTATATTTTTGCGATTACCTTTAATAGCATAGAGAGCCAAGTACTCCTCGCCATCATTTCCTGCCACGGGCTTATAGTCCCATAAAAATTTAACGTATCGCAGATTATTTGGAAGCAATGAGGTAATTTCCTTCTCATTGAGCCACTTGTTAACTGTGACAGTATCTGTTAATTTTGCGCTTCCGATCATCGAACTTCTTCGAGTCTCTGGTATTAGATAGGTAAAAAGTGATTTTTCTTCGTCTACCGTGGAGTTTTCTTCATCATCTAACAAGGATGAAATAGAATTGTCATTTTGAGAAGAGGAATCTTTTTCTTCTGTAACTTCTTTTTTGAGGATTTCTGCTACTTTATTGTTGGCAGCCATTAAGTAATCTTGTAATTCAGTATTTTCAAATACTTCCCAAAATTGTAACTCGGCTTTACTGGTGATTAGATTAGTAACACGATCAATGTCTTTGGCTCCGGGAAGTTCGATTTGAATTCTACCAGAGGTTCCAATCCTTTGAATATTAGGTTGAGATACTCCAAACTTGTCGATTCTACTTCTCAGGACTTCAAATGCAGTATTGATTGATATATCAATTTCTTTTTGCAATACAGACTTCACCTCTTCATTAGAACTTTCTAACTCGATCTTATCTCTTAGAGCAATAGTGCGAAATATTGCGGGATCACTTAACTTAATTGTTCCATTAGAAATTTTTTCGAACTCTTCGTAAAACAAGTCCAGATAGGTGTCATTACTATTTTTCAGTCGATTATCAGCAGCTTCTAGGGCTTGTTTAAAAACTAAGCTTTTAGAATCATTGGAGAGTGCAATTAATACTTCTTTGACAGAAACTTGTAAAATGGCATTGATACCACCTTTAAGATCTAGCCCGAGATTCATTTCTCTGGACTTAACATCGTCGTAGGAGTACGTGGTTAAAAAGACATCTACGACCTCTTTGTTCGCCACACTATCCAAAAACGCTTTCTCTAAAACAGCCTGTTCTCTTACATTTGCAGTGTCAAGATTAGATATTGCATATTCTCTTGCCTCACTTTCAATATTATTTGTAAAATAGGTGAAGGATAACTGGTACAGACTTACCATTCCAAAAAGAATGGCAAATAATCTGATGAGTCCTTTATTTTGCATGTTTATTTAATTTAAATCGACTTCTTCTTTAAAACGTGCAAATATAGTATTTCCTGCAAGATTAGCCTAATGAAACAGCCAAATATTCGCCTAGAATTGTAGTGGTGAACAACAATTTATATGTCTCTAGAAACAATTCAAAACTGTGATAGGTGAACAGTCGAAATTGTGTATATTTAGTGGCTTTTTTAGGGATTAATAATATGAGAGTCAACAGAAAAATACACCACCTATGGCTTATTTGTCTGACATAGCAATTGCACAGTCTAAAACCATGCAACCCATCGCTTCAATTGCCAAAAAAATGGGGATCCGCGAAGACGATTTAGAATTGTACGGAAAATACAAGGCAAAGCTTCCTCTGCACTTAATGGATGATAAAAAAGTTGAGGAAAACCATCTAATTTTGGTTACTGCTCTCACTCCTACACCAGCAGGAGAAGGGAAAACAACTATTTCTATTGGACTTACCGAAGGGTTGAATAAGATTGGAGAACAGGCCGTTGTAGTTCTTAGAGAGCCCTCTTTGGGTCCTGTTTTTGGGATTAAAGGCGGTGCTGCTGGAGGTGGATATTCTCAGGTCGTTCCCATGGAGGATATTAATCTACACTTTACGGGTGATTTTAACGCTGTAGAAAAAGCAAATAATTTATTGTCGGCTTTAATAGACAATAACATTCAGAGTAGGGAGAATAACTTGAATATAGATCCTAGAACCATTTTATGGAAACGGGTCATTGATATGAATGATCGTTCTTTGAGACATATCACCATTGGTTTGGGGGGTACTACAAATGGAGTTCCGAGAGAAGACGGATTTAATATTACTCCAGCCTCTGAAGTAATGGCCATCTTGTGTATGGCTACAGATTTTGAAAATTTAAAGGAACGTCTTGGGAATATTTTTATTGGATTTACCTATGATAAAAAACCCATCTTTGCAAAAGACTTAAAGGCTGAAAATGCTATGGCCATCCTTTTAAAAGATGCGATAAAGCCCAATTTAGTTCAGACTTTAGAAGAAAACCCAGCAATCATTCACGGAGGTCCTTTTGCAAATATTGCTCAGGGTACCAATACAATTATTGCGACTAAAATGGGGTTATCGCTATCCAATTATGTAGTTACTGAAGCTGGTTTTGGTGCTGACCTAGGAGCTGAAAAATTCTTGAATATTAAATCTGCTTATGCAGGATTAAAGCCGAAAGCTGTGGTTTTGGTTGCTACGATCCGAGCGTTAAGGCATCATGGGGGAGCTTTGAAAGATGCTTATAACAGACCAGATTTAGATCGAGTAAAAGAAGGTTTTAAAAATTTGGAAAAGCACATAGAGAATATTCGTAAATTTAATATCGAACCCGTAGTGGCGATCAATAATTTTGTCTCTGATTCATTACAAGAGGTTGATTTTGTCATTGAAAAATGTCAGAGTTTAGGTGTACAGGCTGTCGTTTCTAAGGGATGGGAAAAAGGAGGAGAAGGAACAAAGAAATTGGCGAGAGCTGTCGTAGATGTCGTAGAAAATAATGTTGCACAATACAAACCATTGTACGATTGGAAAAGTCCTGTAAAAGAAAAGATTGAAACAATTGCCAGAGAGATTTACGGTGCCAAAACGGTTGAATATAGTAAAAAAGCACAGCTGAATTTGAGAAGAATAGACAGACTGGGTTTCAATGATTTCGCGGTTTGTATGGCAAAGACTCAAAAATCATTTTCAGATAATGAAAAACTGATTGGAAGACCAGAGGGATTCACTGTGACTGTAAGAGAAATTGAAATTGCCGCGGGCGCTCAATTTATCATTCCTATTTTAGGAAAAATGATGCGGATGCCTGGATTGCCATCGGTACCAGCATCTGAGGGAATGACCATAGACAGCAAAGGTGTGATCTCTGGATTGTCCTAGTAAAGCAAAGGCACGATCTCTATCGAATCTTGATGTCCTGCTTTTCAAAGTTTGAGAACCAAGGATTGAGATGATACGTTCCTATTTTTCGTAAGTTACTTTGTGAATGCCGCTGCCAACGTGTAATTCTAATGTGTCATCATCGCAAAGTTGATTGATGATAGGAATAAGACCTTCGTCTGTACCAAAAGAAACCCGTTGTACTTTTTTTATCCCATTTGGATGAACAGCATCTTTGGGTTTGGGATTGATATTGAAATACGTCATAAAAAAGGGGATTTTCAACTCATAAGGAAAGAGAAGTTTCCATTTTAGCAGTCGGCCAAAAGGATCTTTTCTCTGGCTTTTTGTTATGAAAAATTTCTGATCAAACTTTTTTAAAATGACCTTTTCGGTGTTAAAATGTGTTTTGTAATTCTCTAAGCAAATACTAAAAAATCCCTCTTTTTGCGCTTCCCAAAAATGAAATCTATCGACAACTTTTTTTTTACCTATGCACTTTAGGATAATACGAGCGAACGATGATATGGGAGCCTTGGCAAGGAGCTCTATGTAGGGACCTTCTGAAAAGTAGATAAGTGCGTTGTGGGGTCTGTCTCTAGAACCATACTCAACGTGAAAGCCTTTTTTTCGAAATGCCTCTACACCTTCTTCTAAGGTGTTAACTTTGTATAAAATATGACTTAACTTCATCCGACGTTAATAACTGGATTGCCCTTCTAAATAAAGGCAAAAAAACCAACGGTTGCTAAAAATAATATTCTTTTTTAAAAGTGACTTGATATCATAAAATTTTCTCTGAGTTATTGGTTGATCGTAAAGTTTCTTAGGATCTAGCGTTAGCCCTTATGTTTGTAATATCTAAACCCAAAGTTAAGTGTTTATCTTTCCATCAATATCATACAAATACGACA
>JABSPP010000018.1 GCA_013214275.1 Flavobacteriaceae bacterium | reverse complement strand
TACCTACTTTTTTTTCTATGGTTGTATATCCAAGGTAGCTGTAAATAAGAGTATCCCCTGCTTTAGCTTTGATCATATACTCTCCGTTAAAGTCTGTATATGTTTCATCTGCGGTTCCCCTCACTTTAACACTCGCTCCAGGTAGTTTTCCATTTTCATCCGAAACAGTGCCTGTAATAGTTTTCTTTTGTGCCATCATAAATGATGTGACAAATAATGTCATTGCAAATAGTAGTTTTTTCATGGTTTTAACTTTAAAATTCCTCGAACCTACAATACTAGTATCATCTCTAAAATATAGAATTAGCGAAATTGTATGTTCTTCGAGTAAAATGGTCTTCTGATTGAGAAAAAATAAAAGTCAGTTTGAGTTGATTCAGAGTAAAAGAGACCCATCTTAAAAATGATCCTTTACTTTAAATACCAACTTTTTAACCACAAAAAAAGGCATTTCACCGATTGTATAGTGCAAACAATCTAAAATATAACTTCCTACTGAGTAAAGTATTTAACTTTGATTTTGAATACAAGGGAGTTTATTTGAGTTTCACTCAAATAATAAGCAATAAGGTTATCCTAACCTAACAATTAGAAAACTTAAAAGACTAGTTTCAGAGAACGCTTATTTTAGTCAAAGTTTTATGTTATTTGGATAGCCTTTTGTGATTTATGGCAGTACTAACCACTAGCTTTTTCAATTCTATAAATCCAAATTAGACTTGTTATTTGACACTTGTTTTAAAGTTTCCTTACGCAGAACTTTTCCATTGGAAGTCTCTTTAAATTGTGCAACAAAAAATACTTCTTTAGGAATCTCATAGGGATGAAGGAGGGTATTAAAATTTTTGAATTTGTCAAGAGAAAAGCAATCTAACTTACCCTCTATAACAAGTACCAATCGTTCTCCTAAGACTTTATCAGGGATTCCTACAACAAAAAATCGATATGGGATGTGTGGAGCTAATTTTCTTTCTATTGCTTCAGGATGTAACTTGATGCCTCCAGAGTTCACGACAAGATCAAAGCGCCCCTTCCATTGGAACTGACGCTTGGAGATGATGTCCACCACATCGTTTGTAATTATTCTCTGATCTAAAATTTTTGGTGCATCAATCACCAAGCAGCTTCTTTTGTCTTTACTAATAGATATCCCCGGTAAAACTTGATAGTTGGACTTTTTCGTATTCTTCGAGATGTGATTAAGAGGCCTTACTGCAATGTGAGTAATGGTCTCCGTCATACCATACGTAGCGTACACCCTTGTGGAAAGAGACTGTAAACACTCTTGTAATTTTTCGGAGACTGGTGCTCCACCCACAATTAACTGATCTATTAGATGTAATTGCTCTACAGAATTACGGAGTTGTAAAGGTACCATAGCACAGAAATTGTACTTCTTTGTAATGCCAAATAAAGGACTTGAGCTTGATCTAATCACATCCAAATGCCAGCCCAAGGTAATCGCTCGAACCACCATCATCTTTCCAGCGATAAATTCGATGGGAAGACAACATAAAGCACTGGTTTTTTCTAGTATATTAAAGAACTCTCCTGTGGTACGGGCAGAATTTTTCATATGCGCTTTTCTGAGTAGCATTTTTTTTGGTTTTCCTGTAGATCCTGAGGTTTGAACTGCAACAAAATCATCAGCTGAAAACCAATCAACTAAAAAGTTATACAACACATCATTGACCTTTTTAGCATATAGAACAAGTTCTTCTTTAGAGGAAAAAGAGTGACCATTTAAGCAAAAATCTCTATGTGCCCAGCTCATGAATCACATCATTTTTGTTAGGTACTTTGACCTCACCAAATAGCTTTTCTTTCCAACGACTCCAATGATATTTTTTACTGAGTATAAGAACGGTTAAGGGATATAAGATTATCATTGGCAGGAACATTTCAAAGCTAAGTGAAGGCTCAGATATGTCCACATACAGCGCGTTGGTTTGAAAAACAGTCCAATTGGTGGTAATAAATAATGCAGCAGTCATGTTATTGATAGCATGCATTCCAATAGCCAATTCAGCACCATCATCTAACAGTGTTACTACTCCAAAAAGAAAGCCACTTCCGATATAAAAAACAAGTAAGGTATATCCTAACTTGTCAATCTCTGGATTGCCTATATGCATCAGTCCAAAAAGCAGAGAAGTAAGCACCAGAGGGACAATATTTCTCTTGAGCAGAAGGTACATGGGATTGGCAAAATTCAAGTGTGTGAGGTGATGAAGGATTTTGGAATAACTCAAGATTAAAAGTAAGATACCGTATCCAAAGATCATCAAAAAGTGAGTGAATACATCTAACTGTAGATTGTTAGTGTAATACATATGCAGAGACATACACAACAAGATATAGACGAGTATGAATCCAAATTGCTTTTTTGTCGTCGATATCGCTAACGCTTGCATATAATATCCCCTGAAAAGTACTTCTTCTAAAGTCGTTTGAATTGGAATACACAAGAGGGCTACTGTACAAAGCACTAAAAATTTTTCAGGCTTAAAATTCCACTCATAATTTTCTGGTGAGAGTATCAGGTCAATCGACATGGAACCTATGGAAATAATTCCCCAGACTAGAATTCCAAAACCAATCCTCTTCCAGTCAATTTTTTCTCTTGAGGTAATTACCCAAGTGAGTTTTTTCTTGTGCATTCCTTTGAGGACAATGATGAATAGTAAAAAAGCTATAATAAAACCTAACAACATCAATAATAGATACAAATTTGAATCAATACCTAGGTCTGTAAAGTTCTTCTCCCCACTTTCTGTAAACCTCTGTAAATCTCCATTGACTTCTGCCAATGCAACTACGGTGATGGGAATCTGTCCAATAAACATTCCTGTAAAAACAACGGCAATCATGATTAAGTACATCCACCAATTGTTTTTGCCCTTAAATCCAGTTGATAAAAAATTCATATCATATTTTTATTTATATTTTTTTAATCTCTATCTCAAACTAAAAGTGCTTTGCAATAAGCAATCAAGATACGTTAAAATTCCATTTCTTCGAACTGTTGTGATGTAAACAGCCGTTGTTTACTTCTAATGGACTGTCAAAATTGTTGGTGAAAAGGCTTCCAGTTCCCAGCCCTTGGGGCATATTGTTTTGTAATGTATACGTCCATTGCGCAATTGCATTTAACCCTACATTACTCTCTAGTGCACTGGTAATCCACCATCCGATGGTATATTTTTGAGCGATTTCAATCCACTCTTCACTCCCTTTAAACCCTCCAATAAGGCTCGGTTTTAGAATGATAAATTGAGGACGAATAACGTTTAAAAGCTCTTTTTTATCTTTTAACTTACAGACACCTATGAGTTCTTCATCTAGTGCTATGGGTAATGGGGTTTGTTCACAAAGCCTAGCCATTTCTTGTATCTGACCTTGTTTAATTGGCTGTTCTATAGAGTGGATATCAAGACTGGAAAGTACTCTAAGTTTCTCAAGTGCTTCGCTCGCTAAAAATGCTCCATTGGCATCTACTCTAAGTTCTAAGTCTGTTGATTTAAACTCTTTACGAATGGATTTGAGTAGTTCGAATTCTACATCAAAATCTATCGCTCCTATTTTCATTTTAATACATTGAAAACCTTGTTTGATCTTGTTTTTTATTTGGGCTTTCATGTAGGCTTTGTCACCCATCCAAATGAGTCCATTAATATTAATGGTATCCTTTGCTTCAGTAAATCTCGAAGGAAACAAAAGAAATGGTGCTGATTGCTCCAGTGATAAAAATGCTTGCTCTAGCCCAAACTGTATGCTAGGCGTTTCGGTAAGTTCTTTGATCAACACTTCTAGACCTAGGTTGATATTTTCACATGCCCAACGCAATTTTTCTACATAATCTGGTCGATCATCAATACTTAAACCTCTGAGTAGACCACATTCACCAATTCCTTTTTTGCCATAACCTTCTATGACTATAAACCAAGTTTCTTTAGTAGTTAAGACGCCACGTGATGTGCCACTGGGCTTCTTGAAGTGAAGTATGTATTTATAATAACTAGCCTTGAACAAATTTAAAGGAGATATGGTTTATTGTTTTTCAGCAAATGCTTTGAAATTGCTTAAATATTGTTCATCTACTTTTCTGAATTTTCCCTTAATGTATGGAAAAACACAACTCAACATATAAGTTTCGGCTTGTACGGACGCTTCTAGTAGAATTTTCGTTGAATTCCCTTGTCTTGTAAAGGTGTAATTATAGGTTTTAAGTACCTGTTCTGCATCAAAAAATAAGGTAACTTTTTGGTCTTTTACATGAGCTAATATTTTCTCTTTGGAAGTCATCATCTCACCATTATTATCCATCGTAATTCTGTACTTACTTCCTGTAAAATCTGGTTTTTCTTCAATCGTTTCAATTTTTTTAATTTCAGGGCACCAAAGCATGATGCTCTCTCTATTATTAAATAATCTGAAGGTTTCTGACAAAGATTTATTCACAGTGACCTCTGAGGTGTAGTTGTTTTCTTTGACCACCATTCCCGTTCCAAAAAACAGCAATGTTACTATGATGAGTATGGTGAGGATCGTTTTTATTGTTCTCATGTAGTTGTTGATCAAATCATATATCCAAGTCCAAAGAGTATAGAAAACAGAAAAGTACTCAATGCTACTATTTTTAGCTGTCCATCTAGATGTTCCTCATCTTTGTTGTGAACCACAAATATAATATGCCTTCCCAAAGGAATGTAAGCAAGTAGAAAAAGAAATTGAATTGGTTTTGTGTAATGCACACCTGCATATGTGACGGCAAATAGAAGTGAAGTCCCAATGAGATAATAGTGATAATACTTTGCAAATTTGGGTCCTATTTTGACCACAATGGTATTTTTTCCCATTTTTTCGTCATTTACCCGATCTCTCATGTTGTTAAGATTTAATACGGCTATGCTCAGCATTCCAATGGAAAATGCAGGTAAAAAAATATAAAATTCAATTTCTTTGGTAAAAAGAAAATGACTCCCCACAACACTTAGCAATCCAAAAAAAACAAAAACAAAAACATCTCCGTAACCACTATATCCATAGGCTGATTTTCCCACGGTATATTTTATGGCTGCAACAATAGATATAATCCCCAGTAAAAAGAATGTCAATGAGTATGTAAAGTGATTCTTTCCGAAGGCAAAATAGATTAAAAAAAGTGCAGTAATTAATGTGAACACTGTCGTAACAATCATTGCTTTTTTCATCTGTTTAAAATGAATTGCTCCAGAGGCGACCATCCTCTTTTCACCAGATCTTCCTTTATCAGTCCCTCTTATACCATCTCCATAATCATTAGCAAAATTTGAGAGTACTTGAAAACCAATTGTAGTAAGTAATGCCAATAAAAAAAGAATCCATTGAAATTGGCCTTTTGTCACCGCCAGAAACCCACTTATCGTGATTCCTGAGATGGATAGTGGAATGGTTCTTAACCGAGCGGCTTTAATATAGTTTATAATCAACGTGATGTCGTTTATTTCAATGCTTGATGAATATCAATAGGACTCCCATTTTTTAGTGCTTGTATGAAAGCATCTGGATATTTTGATTGAATTGTTTTTTTGAAGTTCTTGGCTTCTTGGTAGCTTGAAAAAGAGTGCAATCGGTATTTTTTTAGTCCGTTCTCATCCATCACCTGTATGCTAGAAAGTTTCGTCAAAGTAGGGTTATTTCTTTTGAGAGCCGCCACTTGCACGGTAAATACAATTTCAGGTACCTGCTTTATTTCTTCTGTAATTTGTGGTGCTGGAACTGAGTCTTGTGGCTGTTCTGTAGAAGTTTTATCTACTTTTTTATCTTCTTGCTGATCACAAGCAGAGAATAAAAACAATCCTATGAGTAGTGCTGAATATACGTTTATCATTAATCGAAATTTTTTATCAGTTAGAGATGTAATCTGTTTCATATCTTGGTCTTATAGTTGTTCTGCCTCAGCAATTAATTCTGCAATATCTTTGACTTCTATTTCGGCTTCTTTTTCATGAAATTTTATTCCGTCTGTCATCATTGTATTGCAATAGGGGCAGCCTGTGGCAATAATATTTGGTTTTGTTTCCAAAGCATCTTTTGTTCTGAGAATATTAATATCCATAGTTCCTTTCTCAGGTTCTTTAAACATTTGGGCACCTCCCGCGCCACAGCAGAGAGCTTTGTTTTTGCTTCGTTTCATCTCAGTTAGCTGGGCTCCTATTCTTCTAATCAGATCTCTCGGTGACTCATATTCATCATTTGCTCTGCCTAGGTAGCATGGATCGTGAAAAGTTACTCGCTTGTCCAAAGAGCCTGTGATGGTGAGCCTACCTTCATTTACTAAATGCTGAATGTATTGTGTATGGTGATATACTTGATATGTACCTCCAAGGCCAGGATATTCGTTTTTTAATGTATTAAAAGAATGAGGATCACAGGTTACTATCTTTGTTACTCCATAGGCGTTTAATACTTCTATGTTGGTCATTGCCTGCATTTGAAACAGAAATTCATTCCCTACTCTTTTGGCGGCATCCCCTGTCGAACTCTCCTCTGTTCCTAATACTGCAAAATCTACATTGGCTTTGTGTAAAACTTTAACAAAGGCTTTGGTAATTTTTTTAGCTCTGTCATCATAACTTCCAGCAGATCCTACCCAAAACAATATTTCGGGTTGTTTCCCCTGTGCCATCATCTCTGCCATTGTTGGTACGTTCATGTAATTTGAATTTTAATCTTCGTCTTTCCAGTTCAATCTGTCCATAGGACTATACTGCCACATGGCGCCATTATTTTCTACATTGGTCATCATCATGTTTAATTCTTGAGGGGCAGCTGACTGTTCCATGACTAAAAATCTTCTCATTTCCATGATAATAGATAAAGGATCAATATTTATAGGACACTCTTCTACACAAGCATTGCAGCTTGTACATGCCCAAAGCTCTTCTGGAGTAATATAATCGTTTAACAACTGTTTCCCATCGTCTTTAAACACTCCATTTTGATCAATGTTTTTCCCAACTTCTTCAAGACGATCACGTGTTTTCATCATGATGGCTCTGGGTGACAATTCTTTTCCTGTGAGGTTCGCAGGACACGCTGATGTGCACCTTCCGCATTCAGTACACGTATAGGCATTGAGCAATTGTACTCGATTGAGATCCATGACATCACTGGCTCCAAACTTTTCTGGAACTTCTTCCTCTTCTCCACCTTCAGGCGTTGCGTATGGATCGATATTGGGATCCATCATCATCTGAACTTCTTTGGTGACTGAGGCGACATTAGAAAGCTGACCTTTCGGATTTAGATTTGCATAAAATGTATTGGGAAAGGCTAGTAATATATGTAAATGCTTAGAGTAATATAGATAATTTAAAAACACTAGAATTCCTGTGATGTGAATCCACCATGCACTACGTTCGATAAGGTGAATTGTCTCTGGTTCTAGTGAGGAAAACCAAGGCGCTACAAACTGACTGATAGGATTCCCAACACTTGCTTCCTGAAAAGAAATATCAGTTGCGTTCATCACGATAAAAAGTGTCATTAACACCATTTCGAAATAAAGAATGAGATTCCCATCGCTCTTGGGCCACCCTTTCATTTCTTTGCTCAAAAATCGCTTAATTCTGATGGCATTCCTTCTTAACCAAAAAATAATCACTGCTACAAAAACTAGAAATGCTAGGATTTCAAAAGTTCCTATGAGAAACCCGTAGATTCCTTCTCCAAGTATGGGTTTAAATACTCTATGGGTTCCAAAAATTCCATCAAAAATAATTTCTAGCACTTCAACATTGATGATGATAAAACCAACATAAACAATGAGATGGAGAACACCAGATACAGGTCTTGTGACCATTTTGGATTGACCTAGAGCAATTCTTGCCATATTTTTCCACCGCTTAGAAGAGTGGTCGGAGCGGTTGATGTCTTTCCCTAATTTAATATTCCTAATAACCTTACGAATATTCAATGTAAAGAATCCTATTCCAGCAACCAATGTAATCACAAAAAGGATATTTGGTATGTATTGCATGTGCTTGTCTTAGATTAATGACTTATTGATTGGTGAATACACACAAATGTGAAATACAAAATTACTTTATAATTTCTTTAGAAACGTTCTATTTTGAAGAAAATTATCTGACCAAAAGCATTCCAAGCCACACATGATTGTGATGGTTTGTTAGCACTTAGAGTTTGTTTTGCTCTACATATGTTCTTAACTTAACAACAATTTTTTCTGTCAGATAACTACTTTCTTTAATCCAATGTAAATAACTACATCTTGTGAACGCTATTTCTTTTCGTTAGAAATGTTATTCTTATTATTTTCTTCATTGAATGGTTCCGCTTTTTTTCCAAATAAGGAAAAGTGAACAAATCGTTTTGGATTTAGCTTCATTTCTCGAAGTAGCTCTTCTATTTCTTTGGTGGCATTGGTCAAATTATCATAGAGCGAGTCGTTCTGCATGAGTTTTCCAAAGGTTCCATTGCCTTCTTTGATACCACTTATCAATTTATTCACATTATCAAGGGTAGCTTCTAGGGTTTTAACGGTCTTCCCAAAATTTGCGTTGACGAGGGTGTCGGATACTCTTACAAAATTTTCAGTGACCTTTTGAGTGTTGTCTAGAGTAATGTTTAGTGATGAGTTACTTGAATCCACCAGTCGATTCAAAGAACTTAAGGTTTTGTTCATGGATGAAACTGTTGTTTCAAAACTTTGGATGGTTCTTTTAAAGCTGGTTCTGGTATCCTTATCGAGAACGTCATTTAAGGCTATTAGTAGAGAATCGGCCTCAATAATCACGCGCTCCACTTTGGTTTTCAATGGGTTTAGGGATTGACCTACCGAGGTGAAGATGTCAGATTCTACTTCTCCTCTGAGATAATCTCCAGAAACTGCAATTTCTCCTTCATAGCTAGGTATAATAGCTAGAGACTCTCCTCCAATTATTCCTGTTGAGTAGATTTTAACAAGGCTGTTTTTTGTAAATTCAAAATCATCATCTAGTGATATCTTTACTATGAGTGTTCCTTTTTTTTGAGGGTCTGGGTTGAATACAATGTCGGAGACTTTACCAACTTTTAACCCGTGAATGCTTACGGTACTCGATTTATTAAGTCCACGGATGTTGTCATACTCGATATAAAAAACCCTAGAGTTTGATTCGAATAAGTTTTGTCCCTTTAAAAAATTATACCCCCAGATAAATAGGGCTATGATAGCAATTGATGTAATTCCTGTTTTAATCTCTCTAGACATATAAGCACTTTTACTCTACAATATTACTGATTTTTTTAAAGAGACCGTCATGAGAAACCATCTATTTCGGAGCAAGATCACACTTTAAATATTGTTTTGTACCTCTTGTCATTAAAAGTGATCCAGACTTTTTTTGAGTTTGTAGAAATCCACGTAAATAGGGGCAAATAAGCAAAGGGTAGTGCTTCAATAAAATTAAATATCTGAAAATTAATAGTTATTATCAGTTTAAATGAGTGAAACTCTTCTAAGGGATTGGTCAAATTAAGGTCAATACCTCAATAAAAGTAAACGTCTAAATACCAAATAGTTAGTATAAATTTAAACAAGTGAAAAATTATTGCTCATGTTTTTATCTGACTTGAATGGTTCTTTGGTGCTGCGTTAGCGATGGCAGCGGCATCCTTTTTTGCTCTGATAGGACAAAAAAGATACAGCGGACAGCGCGACCCGAAGGGTAACGCCCAAAAACAACAACGTATGAGTTAACACTATCACCTATTTAATCACCTGATGAAGGGAAACTTTTTTCCCATTTTTAAATGCTACAATATATGATGTGGTATATCCTCTTTTTTTGGCGGTTTCTAAGGCTTTTTTTGTTGTTTGGTGGCTGGAAGAGTGCCCGTAGTAGTACTTGTAGTATCTACCGACCTTGACTCTCTCTACATTTTGCAATCCCTTAAAATTATATGGTGCTGTTTGAATCTTTTTTTTTCCTGAAGCTATTTGAACTTTGAATACAACAGTGTTCTTTTTGATTGGTTTTATGGTCTTTTCTTCTTCTTTTGTTTCTTGGTTTTGATTTGATATTGTATCCTTATCTGGGGAAATAGTGTTTAATCGGAGCTGATTGACATATTTTTTAATGGCTTTAGCAATGGTATTTGCCATTTGCTGTTGTCCTTTCTTGGAATTGAGATATTTTCCTTCGTTTTTGTTGGTTAAAAACCCTAACTCTACTAGTATGCTTGGCATGTATGTTTGATATAGAACTACAAACCTTTGCTGTTTTACACCGCGGTCTTTTCTTTTTAACTCTTCTCGAAAATTCTTTTGAATACTACTGGCAAGCATTAAGCTCTTTTCTAAGTTTTGTTCTTGCATAAGGGTTAACTCAACAACTGATTCTGTAGAATTAGGATCGAAATCTTTATATTTTTCTTGGTAATTTTTTTCTTTGTAGATCACGGCATTCTCTTTTTCTACAAAATCTTGGACTACTTTTAAATTGCGATCGATGGCTCCAAGTCCCAACACAAAACTTTCTGTTCCATAGGCAGAGCTGCTGTGAGAATTACAGTGTATGGAGACAAATAGATCTGCTTTGTGAGCATTTGCAATGTTTCCACGCTCCCATAGATCGACGCTAACATCACTGGTTCGGGTGTATTTAATATCGATAAAATCTTCTTTATCGAGGATTTTACCCAACTCGAGGACAACACTTAATACAATGTTTTTCTCCCGATATCCATTTCCTGTATTTCCGGGATCTCTTCCGCCATGTCCAGCATCGAGAACGATTACAAATTGGTCTTTTTGTCCAAAAGTAGCAACCGAAAAGAGCCATATAAATATGAGAGGAAAGTTCTGGAGAAAGGCCTTAAAGCAACGTATGTTAAATTTGATTTTTTTTAAGAATTGTGTCAGCAAAATTTAACTAATTTTGGCGTTTCAAATTTGGTGCTTCAATTATTGAGCCATATTTTTACCCTAGCACAAAAATAGCATATTAAAGTATTGCAATCAAATCTGTCTTATATATTCCTTATCTCTTTGTTTTTTTGCTCTTTTCAAGCTCAGTCACAGGATATCCAACCTAAGAGAAAACCGATTCCCAGGGTACAAAAGAACAATCTAAATCTGACAAAAAAAGACAGCGCTAACTTACGCCAAAAAGATACTCTTATCCTTCAAAAGAAGGACACCATTGTCACCGATACTTTACAACCCAAAGAAGCCATTGCGGGTATGATTACTCACATAGCCAAAGATTATACCATACAGAATGCTAAAAACAAGACCGTAACGCTTTACAATGAAGCTCATGTTACCTACACAGATATCGATTTAAAAGCGGGAATTATTGTGGTAGATTACTTGAATAAGACCCTTTTTGCAAAGGGGATTAAAGATAGTACTGGATATCTACAAAGACCCGTCTTTAAGCAAGGAAGTGAGGAGTCTGAACAGGATTCTTTGATCTATAATTTTGAGACCAAAAAGGCCATTATTTATGGCATCAAAACCAAACAAGACCCAGGAATTATTGTACTTGGTAAGAAAGCTAAACGGTTGAATGATTCTACAATTTTCATTCGAAAGATTCGATTTACCACCTCTGATAAAGAGCATCCCGATTACTATATTAATGTCAATAAGGCTAAATTTGTTCCCAATAAAAAGATTGTTGCTGGTGTAAGTAATTTGGTCATTGCAGATGTGCCTACTCCTCTATTTTTACCTTTTGCTTATTTCCCTATGGGACAGAGTCGGTCGTCTGGGTTTATTATCCCATCGTGGAGCTCTAGCAATACTAGAGGTCTTTTTCTCCAAAATGGAGGTTACTACTTTGCAATTAACGATTATGTTGACCTAGAATTGCTGGGCGATGTGTACTCCAATGGAGGTTGGTCTCTACGAACAAACTCTGCTTATTATGTGCGTTACAAATTTTCTGGAAACGTGAATTTGAGTTTTGAAAAGATTATTGAAAGTACCCGTGGTTTTGATGATTTTTCCGAAGCATCCAACTTTAACCTTCGCTGGAGTCACAGACAAGATGGTAAGGCCAGTCCTAACTCCAATTTTAGCGCCTCCGTAAACATTGGTAGTAGCCAATATTTTCGTCAGTCTTTAAATGAGTTTAACAATTCAAATTTCTTGACCAATACGTTTAATTCCTCAATTTCTTATCAGAAAACTTTTGTGGGAACTCCTTTTAACCTGAGTGTCAATGCCACACATTCTCAAAATACGAATACAGAATCGGTAAACATGACCTTACCATCTTTACAGTTGAGTATGAACAAGGTTTTTCCGTTTGCAGCTAAGGGCGGAGTTAAAAAGAATCCGTTACAAAATATTGGCTTAACTTACAACATGCAAGGGCAGTATTTAATTAATACGACCGAAGATGAATTTTTCACTTCTAAAATGTTTGAGACTGCCCGAACTGGGATTCAGCACAGAGCAGATGCCAGTACAAATATTACGTTGTTTAACTACTTTACCCTATCACCAAGTGTGAACTACCGCGAAGTCTGGAACTTTCAAAGTTTATATAAAAGATTTGAGGATAATATCACAAATGAAGACGCTACCATGGGAGCAGTAGTAAGTGACACGATTAGCGGTTTTCGAACTTTTAGAGAGTACAGTACGAGTCTAAATTTATCTACCAATATTTACGGAACGTTTGAATTTAAAAAAGGAAGGTTAAAAGCGATTCGACATACCATTAGACCTTCTATTTCCTTTAGCTACAGGCCAGATTTTGCAGATCGCTACAATGAGCAAGTACGACAAAGCAGTGATCCGAATGATCTAGTTACCTACTCTCCTTTTGGAGAAGGAACTAGTGTGTATGGAAGCCCTAGTTCTGGGCTTAGTAATTCCATTGGAATCTCGGTAAACAATGTTGTAGAAGCTAAAGTAGCTCCCAAGGATCCTGAAAGTGAGGAGGAAGATAAAAAGGTGACCATCTTAAATAATCTTAACTTTAGCACCTCATACAATATGGCTGCAGATAGTCTTCGGTGGGCTCCTTTGAGCACCACAGCAGGAACTCGACTGTTTAAGGATAAGCTTGCGTTGAATGTTAATGCTTCATTTGACTTCTATCAAACCAACGACTCGGGCCAGCGAATCAACAAATTTAATCCTGGACTTTTTCGTCTTACTTCAGCGAATATGACAGCCAATTATTCATTATCAAGTAGATCTCTTAATGGTAATGACAAAGAAAGTGACATTACTGCCAGTAGTAACGGAAATCAGAATACTCCAGATGTTTTAGGTAAAGGCATAGATCCCACCAATCGATTTGCCAGTGACCCT
>JABSPP010000179.1 GCA_013214275.1 Flavobacteriaceae bacterium | reverse complement strand
TCATGTTTAGAAAGTATTTTAAAAAAGGATTCATGCTCGAGTGGAAAGAAGGGATTCCGTGGTATAAAAGATTAGTGGTTTCAATCATTTTACTAATACCCTTATATCTTTTTATTATCATTTCAATGTTGTTGAATTAGATTTCAGTAAATATAGAGGACTAGTAAATTGAAATACTGTTGAGGAAATATTTTGAACAAGCGTTGCGCACTCGGTTCTTTCGAGTGCGCAACACATTTCTGTAGGCTACATGTGCTGACTTATACAAACCTTGGTGCGATTGCTATTATTGGTTACTTTGTTGCTGCCTCAAGTGTAGCTGAGGCTTGTGGTGGATCTGATGAATAATAAAAAAAATACAGGATGTTTAATTTATCAATAACGTTTCTTAAAATTCTTATTGTAATCTTTACAATATATTTTTTCAGTACTTTATTTATGACGGATTGGTCTTATACAGAATCTAATAAATTCCCTTGGCGTGATCTTTTTGGAGCAGTAGTCAATCTATTTATGTTAATATTGCTTTCAGTGGATTTGATTAGGAAAACGCAATCAAAGAATTAATAGACAGGGTTGTAAAATATGTTATAAATTGATCTTAATTAGGTTGTACAAAAAAAGTCTTTGAAAAAAAACCGAAAATTGGGTGAAAAGTTTCAAACTCGGATTACCTTTATATCCTTGATGACTGTATTGTATTTTATTGGAGTGAGCATATTGAAAAATGGGATCAAACTCTGAATCAACCTCAGGAAAATAATTTTTCAGGTAAAAATTGGTTCAGTTGGAGTGAAATCGCTGGTGCTGCCTGTGGAGTCCTTGCGGCCGCTGTCAGTTCATACCAAAACTATCAAAATCAATAGAAAAATTGAGCCATCATGTTTAGAAAGTATTTTAAAAAAGGATTCATGCTCGAGTGGAAAGAAGGGATTCCGTGGTATAAAAGATTAGTGATTATGATCATTCTGCTAGTACCCATCTATCTTTTTATGATCATTGTAATGTTGTTGAATTAGACTCCTGCTAGCGCTCAGCTGTGTCGAATGCCCTATCCACTTTTAACAGTCAAGAAACATGTAAGCTGTTAAAATTACTCTCTGTATCTTTATTTTCAGTTCAATACCTAAAAAAACAGTCCTCGTATATTCTCCATTATCTGTTAATTTTTAGTACTTTCAGCACAGTTAATAAAAGTAACATATACTTATAAAGCCATAGAGAAATATAAAAACTGAACCTTGAGCATAGATAACTTTCTAATAGAATATCGTGATATTGAAAATAAATCAATTCGAGAACTCATCAGGCTTTTGAATGAGACCGAAGGAAGGAAGTTGAGCGAACTTAAAGTTTTAGACTTATCTTATCACAACGGAAATCCTATTTGGCCAGGCGAAGGGGTTTATATTTTCCGAAATGGTAAAAGAGCCGTATATGTAGGTAAAGTAAGTTCAATGTCATTTACAGAAAGAATAGCAAGACACTTTGACGTCAGATCTTTTGCATGGATGAATAGACTTCTAAAACTCATATCTGAAAGAGAACTAAAACACGAAAAACAAAATCACGAAAATTTGAAAATTGCTTCAAAATACGCATTCGAAAATCTAAATATCGTATTAATTAATTTCAGTAACCGAGACAGAATCAATAGAACAGAAAGACTTCTAAGGTCTTGTACCCAACCTTTGAATAAGTTCAAAAAATTGACGCAAAAAAACCTTGAAAAGATTGTTAAAGAATATTAAAAATGGGATTGCACACCCCTGCTAGCGTTGAACTATGTAAAGTGTCAAAGATTTATAATCAGTTACTTACCCGCTCTCAGTTGTGTCAAGTGTCCCCAAAGCTAGCTCTTTTATCAGATGAGTAAACAGCATTTTTGCAGCTACTCTCTTGGTGCAATACAAGTCTAGTGGTTAAAGACAGTTTTTATTCCTTACTTCTTTGGTAATATGCTACAATACTGGCCTTGGCTAAGGTGTTGTTCCACAAGTAATATCCAACCACAGCAGGATTGGTGGTTTTATCCAATCCAAGCGTCTCTGTCTTGAGAGCATAAACCGTAATAATATATTGATGCAACCCGTGACCCTCAGGAGGGCATGGTCCGCCATACCCTTGAGTGCCGTAATCCGTGATACTTTGAATAGCACCTTTAGGGGCTAAATGAAGAGCGATATTTCCAGCATCAGAAACCAATTCACGGGTTTGAGCAGGGATGTCAAATACAATCCAGTGCCACCACCCACTTCCAGTAGGTGCATCGGGATCGTAGATTGTTACTGCAAAGCTTTGTGTTCCCTCGGGAGCATTTTCCCAAGATAATTGTGGGGATTGATTTGAGCCAGTACAGCCAAAACCGTTAAACTCTTCCTTCGTAGTCGCTTGTCCACCCAAGCTGTTGCTTGTTAAGGTAAACGTCTCTTGTCCAAAAACAGCACTTGAAAAAGTCAAGGCTACCATTAGAATTTGAATTGAATGTATCATCATATGTTTATTTTTGATATTAGGATTTATTTTTTGATTTGTATGCCTATTGTAGATTTTCTAAAATCAGAACCGACTGTTACATGATCACGGTTGAGCCGCTTCTGATCCACTCCTATGTTACTTTTTCCGAACTCTTAATGTTGTAATTTCTTCTAAAGTTAGTCCTGTAAAAGCTGCTATCTTTTCATTGTCTTCGTTTGCCCTTTTCATAGCTTTCGCTATTTCTATGGTTTTCTTTTTCTCAGCAATTTTGGTAGCTTCTTTTTTAATGCGTTCTGCCAAAACATAAGGAGGAACGTACTTTGTGCTTTTCTCTAGCTCTTCTAAGAGGCCTATGTCTTTAAAACTTAAATAGCTTTTGTTGGAGATGATTAAATGGTCAACGACTTCTGTTTCTACGATTATTCCCACTTGAATCAATCGGTCGGTAATATCTTTATCTGCATCGGAAGGTTTTAACTCACCACTTGGATGGTTATGGCACAGAACTATTTTAACTGCTCTTTTTTGAAGCGCAAAACTAAAAACCTCCATCGGCTCGGCAATTGTTTTATTTACCGATCCCAAGCTAATTAATTCGATAAAAAGAATACGATGGTTATTTTCCAATCCAATGACCCAAAAATGTTCTCGGTTTTGATCAATTTTGTGTTCTCGAAGCAAAATCTTTTGCATGATTCCATACAAATCATCGGAATTGAGGATTTTAATTCTCTCAGCTTCTGTTAGCTTTATATTCATGGGATAAAAGTAAGATTTTATTTTAACATTAGAAGTGGATGTTCTGCTTCTGATAAATGCAAAATAGAGTTTATGAGATACCGTTGGAACTTTGCCGTTTTAGGACATTTAAAAGCAAGACAAAATCACTCAAAGAATTACTTAAGGCAACGTTTATCCACAGAGATCAGTTAATAAAGCGAAAATAGCTGGTCTATCAAAGCAGCATACACCTAGTTATTGGACACAATGATTATTTTTTATCTTCAATATCTTGGTTTTGTGCTTTTTTACCAATAACAAATACCGTTACTAATCCAACAATGGTTGTTGTTCCAAATATACCTGCAATAGTTTCGTGTCCTAAAATAGCTAATCCTGATGCTAGGATCAGACCTAAAATTGCGATTGCCAATGCGAAATTTTGGCCTTTTTCACTTTGTCTTAACTCTTCCTTTATTACGTGATTTTCTAGCTGCATTCTATGATTAGATTGCTTTTCAGCCATTGATACAATTCTTTCAGCACCATTAGTTAAAACATTGTTGTAACCAGCTAAAAGTTCAGGAGAAGGTATGGGACCACTAAAAGTTGAAGACGTTGAAGAACTTGAAAAAGAAACTTTGACAAGTGACTTTATAATTACTTGACGCTTTTCGTCTGGTAAATCATCAAGTATTAGTTGTACTTCTTGAGGTATTAACTTTGCTAAATCTCTGGTGGAATCGATTTCAGATTTAGACTTTTTACTTTCTCCGTTATCGTCTGCCTTTTCCTCTGATTCCTTATTCATCTTCGGCTAATTCGACTATTTTTTGATTTAATTTATGTGCAGCATTTTGAATATCTTGTCCTATTACTGACCAGTCAGATTCCAAAGCTCTCGAATCTGCTTCATTATCAGAATCACTGTAATTAAACGTAAAATGTCTGCCTGCTATGTTCAAAACGCTTCCGATACCAGTTAAAAAAGCCGGATTAGCAAACAAAAAGGCAGTTCTATATTTTTTTACTTTTTTCATTCTAAGGTCGTGATTGAATATATCTATCAATGATTAAACGCTGTTTTTTCGTATTTATTTTTTTTAACATTTCCAAAAACTGTTTCAATTTTGATAGTGATTTGTTGCGCACATACAACAAAATTACAACAAGCATTCCAAAGTAAGTCTATGGTTTGCATACTATGTACTTATGGTATATTTACTAAGT
>JABSPP010000178.1 GCA_013214275.1 Flavobacteriaceae bacterium | reverse complement strand
TCTTCTTTATCTTTTTGAAGGTTTTTCTTGGACTGTGTGGTTTCTTTTTGATTACCAAATGTAGCAAGCTGAGCTATTAACTCTTTATCCACTTGCTTTTCAAAACGCCGAACAAGGGCATTAAGATTTGAAGGATCGACGGTTCCCAGTTGAATGTTTATAAGATCTAAATAAATAGTTTGTCCATCAAAATCATATTGTTGCAGCTTTTTCTCCAAAAGCGGTACCATTGCTTTTTCAAAGATCTGCTTTACCTGATCTGTATAACGCCAAGCATTTTTTTGGTGAAGACATTCTACCTGCAATCGTTGTTTTTTAATAATAATATCCATTTACATAGTGGCTTGATTCGTAACACTATATTTAGTGGTAAGCGCATTAAAAGTATTAATGAAATTTTGATGTGCTATTTTATATCTATCAATGTTGGTCGTATTTTCAAAATCAAGATACACTTTCTGTGCCTCTAGCCATTCTCGGTAATGGGATTCAAATTGACTCAGGTCAGAAGGATAAATAACCCAAAGGATGTTGACATAGACATGTGCTGGAGCTTCTGATTGAACAATATGGGTAAAATGATCTTGATATCCCCTATTGTTAAAAGGGGGTGCCAATTTAGGGCAGATGATGGTCATCTGATTGGAATAGGGGTCATTTTGAAATGCAGAAGAAGGATTTAGAAAGTTTAGGCTGTTAGCATTTTTGGGACGGAGTAAAATATGCTCCACCAGATGAAAAGTACCGATTCCATTTGTGCCTTTTGCTTGATACTGAGGAGTACCCTCTATGGTTCCGTGGTTGACACTTCCGTCTTTCTGGTCGTTAAAAGTAGTGGTACTTCCTGTATTTTCTGCCTTCCATAGACCTTTAAGATCTATATCATTTTCTATGGATGTATTCATGGTCTTCTCTAATAACTCACTTTCAGAAAGTACTTTATCCCACAGCAGAAGTTGGGCAATGGCTCCTTCCAATACGGCATTTTTGGTCGCATTATTCCCTAAAATTACTCTAGAATTTGCAAAAGAAGGCATTGCTCCTGAAAGAGTGATGTCTTGGGTCTCATTGCCATTGATAAAAATGGTTGCAGTAGGAGTCGTTTGATCATAGCTTATGGCAAGTTGTACCCATTGACCCCATTGAATTGCAGTATCAGAAATTACAACTGGTGTCTCACTGGCTAGGGTGATAAGCAACTCAGCGCTACTGTTGATTGTTACCTGTAAAAGGTTTTCTAGGCTTGTATTTTGTAAGTCGATAAGGGTACCAAAAGTAGTAGTCTCACTGGGAAGTACCCATAGCTCCAGCGTCCAGGAAGTTAACGTATCATAGGAATTAAAATCAATGGAAACAGCGTCAGCAGCATTTTGTCTAAATTGCAGCCTATCAAAAAAGTTTTCAGAAGGGCAAATGGAATTCCTTGTTGTACTGGAGATTCCTAGTTTTGCGCGTACCCATTGTTCATAGCCAGTGACTTCTGAACCACTACCCCACATAGTGCTTCCCCCATAGTTAAACCCTTTTCCTCTCTGTTTACTCAGTTGATCATAAGAACGTAGTAACTGTTCTTTAGCAGCAATCGCTTTCTGTCCCAGTACTTGATCCGTATCTTGAAAATTTGCTACATCGGTATATGCGTCTGAGAAGCGTGCCAATAGATGATCTAAAAACTGATGTCTCCTTTGCCTAAATTCTTTTGAATCAGTAGGTTCTAGGATTGCTGTTAATCTTTCGGGGAATGTTGTTGTCATAAAATCATTCCAATCAATTTCCGATGTTCCAATATATGCGTGTAATAATCCTCGAATACCAGTAATCTCTCTCAATGCTTGATTAAAATAAGTGTGTTGCTGCGGAGTGTAGGAAAAAAGACTTCCTACATGTGAAAGCTGCGCGAGATAATTTCCCATGAGCTGATCAAACAACAATAAAAACCCTTGTAGTTGTTTGCTTTGTGCAAGGCGCTCTGAAGAGGTGCTTGCTGTAGAGGGAGTACTACTACCAACACCATAGACTCTGGGGAGTTCCTCTTGTACTGATACATAGTCTGTGATGGTTCTTTGAGTCCCCACAGGAATCTTTACGGGAATTCTTGTATGAGGTATTTGTTCTACATACGCGCGTTTGAGAGCCTCATATTGCTCTTTTACCTGTTCTATATCTATGACAAGTACATCATCAGATTGATGTTCTTTAGTTTCAAGAAAAACCTTTATTTCAGAACCATCGATATCTAGGATAGGTTGTATGTTTTCACCCAAACGAACAAAGCCTACATGACTCTGCGAATTACCATCAACGATCACTAAAGGGTCATCTCCATAATCAATAGACAAAACAGTTTCCTCTTTTCCAGAAGACCACATGGCAGCCAGTACATCTGAAAAATAAATAATCCCTTCTTCTCTTGTTTTTTGAAGACTGTCCTCCTTTAAAAATCCATGGTTGAGCAAAGGCCCTTCGTAGATTTCTTCTAACGAAACTTTATTTTCTTGAAGATTTTCTAGCGAATCAAAGACTGTTTTTGGATTGAGGAATTTGTAAATACGAAAGTAAATCTCTGCCAAGGTTGTATTGACATCAGCTTCTAGAGAAAGAATGACTGTCGCATGAATTGTGACATTCTTTCCTTGAATTTTAGACGCATCAACAAGGTCTTCACATAAATTGCGATCTCGCCGTAATAAAGATATTACATCATTTTCTAGACCTTCTCGGGTACTTTCGAATTTCACCTCGTACAAACCGCTTAGATTTACTTTATTATCTTCGATGCCTGAACCTTGAAGACTCTTATTGGATTTATTAAAGTAAATTATTTTCTTTCCCTCCGTTGTCTCATAAACCCATACATTCTGAATTCCGTCCATATCCAAAAGTTGTTTTTTGATGTCCTCCAAGGTAAGGGAATGTGCAGGTAAGATGGCTTCTAAACGGGGAAAACTTGGAGTGAAACCCAGTGTAGGGTGACTTGCCAGAAGATCTTCCATAGACAGGTTGGTGCGATAACTGAGATCTGTAAGGGCATAGACAAGAGATTCTAGTACCGTGATCCCTGGATCATGTGTGTTGTAGTCTGTCCAGGTCTTCCCTGCTAGCTGTTCTATATGTTCGAGGGCCTTTTTTCGAAGTACATCATAGTCTAGTGTTGATGTCTCTTCTTTTGAGATGGTGGTTTGCTCAGTCATGTCTTGTAAAAATTGATGTGTTGCTCCGTACTTGTTACGAAATCTTATTTGTTATACTCGTTTTTTACCCGTGTGTACGGCAAATTTCTATTAATGTCATTCTGAACTTGTTTCAGAATCTTGAGTGGACTGATTTTTTTAGCATCTGAACTCCATTCAGATGAGCAGAAATTGACCTCCTTTGGAAATTTGTCGTATGCCCCACTGTTCATTTCAATAAATTTTTTGTTTTAAAACTATTGAATAGTTCATCATTTCTTTTTGTTAAGGCGTTAATCTTCTTTTGCCCCATCCCTCTGTGAGGGTTGTTCATTGTAAAAAGGCTGCTAAGGAGTTGTGTGACAAGCAGCAGTAAATCCCCAAATACCTGCTTGTCTAAAGTGTGAAAAGTGTGAAGAAGGACTCCTTAGCGAGCCATTAAGTATGGTTTATAACGATGATGCTGTGGATGTTTTAGGTGCTTCCTCTACCTGTCCGTCCTGTAAGGCTTGTAACTGCGCACTCCCTTGGGTTTGTATCTTGGCAACTAAGGGTTGTACCTGAGCATAGGGTTGGGTACCTAAAGTGTTTAGTACACTATTGACTTCTTCTAGAGATAATGTTAAATTGATGTCATTCATGATTTAAAATTTAAAGATTAATGAGTTTATTTTTTAGCTTATGTAGAACATAGTTTTGTGTTATTAAGACCGACTTGTCATTCCGTACTTAGCATGAAATCTTATTTGTTATGCTCGCTTTTTACTGAGGTGTACAGTAAATTTTGCTGATGTCATTCTGAACTTGTTTCAGAATCTCTTTTATGGTATTTGCTTTTTAATCGCAGGCGACAGCCAAGAGTTTAATTCCCCGAGGCTTGCCTCGAAATGATTCAAATAGTTTCCTTTGAATACTTCGTAGGTTTTTCCCGAGGTAGTTGATTTGAAATGAATACCTGAAAGACCCCTCAAAACCTGTCTGTCACCCTGAGTTTGTTTCAGGGTCTAGGCATCGTATTTCAGCTTTTGTCTTTTGAAGAGCAAGAAACAATGAGTGAAATATGCCGCTACTTTAAGCACAATTTATGTCTATAAATTCTTTATTTTAAAAACTATTTGATCATTCGTTATTTCCTTTTGTTGAGGCATTGACCTTTGTTTGTCCCATCCCTCCATAAGGGTTGTTCAATGTAAAAAGGCTGCTAAGGAGTTGTGTGACAAGCAGCAGTAAATCCCCAAATACCTGCTTGTCTAAAGTGTGAAAAG
>JABSPP010000177.1 GCA_013214275.1 Flavobacteriaceae bacterium | reverse complement strand
TTCCTCCGAACGAAAGGATGAACTCGATGCAAATATGTGTTATTTTTGTAATATAAAACAAATTAATTATAACTTATTAACATTTTAATGATAAAGCCAGTGCACAATAACTAAGCCTATGTTGCACCGATAGGCCAGCGATATACGCTCTGCTGAGTGATTTGAATGAGTTTGCAGATGTTCTATGTAAAAAATTTGTCTCATTTTTTGGTGTCCTATTTCGAGAAAGCCCACAGGAAAATCATCGAACAACTATAATGATTTGTCATTACAGTACCCTTCTAGATCTAATAATAACAGTTCCTGTATTTACAATTCCAAATGGTGGAAATTATTCAGAATTTTTTGGAGATCCAATAAAGAAATGATAAAATATAATATAAGAAGTGACGTTGGTGAAATTATAGGACAGTGGACTTTGATGGGAGATTTTTATGAATTTGAAAAGGTTATAGTTGTAAATAAATTTAAAGCAAAAAGAGATGAATTTATAAGTCATAAAAAACCTGTAGCGGATAGCCAGACCCAAAGGGAACGCCCAAAGAAAATACTCTATATTTGCCTATCTTTTTCATTGTGATTTTGTTAACATAGTCCCCTCTAGAATTCAGTATTTTTGTAATGTTTGATAGATGTTAATCCCAAGTTTGGCACTTGTACGTTGCTGAATGGATCATAAAGTAATTTTTGGAACTTCTTACTCCTTATAAAAAACCGCTTCCAAGTTTAGCCATTCCCAAACCTGTGATCTGGTTGGCAAAAGTACTGGCGTTTTTTTCTAGTGCTCTGGCGGCTACGTTCGGACAATTACTCTTTACAACTCCTGTGAATTTTTCGACCCCTAAGAGAGAGAAATACATGTATGAGAGTGCTCAAAAAAAACGATTAATAGTTCCCGAAATAGGAAAAGAAATAGAAATTCTCCTTTATGGTTACTCCAAAAAAAAGGTTTTATTGGTGCATGGCTGGGCTGGGAGAAGTACCCAGCTTTTTGCCTTTGCTGATCGATTGTTAGAAAAAGGGTTTATGGTGGTTTCTTTTGACGGACCTGCTCATGGTAAATCTTCGGGAAAACGAACCATGATGCCCGATTTTTTGGAAACTATAAGAAAAGTAGATCAAACCTATGGCCCTTTTGAAGCCGGTATTGGCCACTCTTTTGGTGGAATGTGTTTGTACAATGCTGTTGCCTCGTTTTTAAAACTGCATATTCTGGTCACGATTGGCTCTGGGGATTATGTGTCTGATATCATTCAGAATTTTGCTAAAAATCTCCATCTTAAAAAACATCACGGAAAGAAAATTCAAACTGGACTGGAAAAAAAATGGCAAGTACGTGTTGATGATTATTCAAGTCATCAAATGGCAAAAAAAATTGATGTTCCTGTGCTATTAGTTCACGATACAGAGGATGGTGATGTCCCTGTTTACTGTGCTTACCATATTCGTCAATATTTAAAACAAGGATCTTTGCTCATCAGTCATGGACTGGGACACACAAAAATTTTAAGAAGTCCTACGATTGTTAAAAAGAGTATTGAGTTTATAGTTGAACACACCAAAAACTCATAAAGCGGAATTGATTACTCGAAGGGTGAACACCTCAATCAAAGAAAATGGATAAATACCAAATGATTTATATAAATTTAAACAGATGAGAAATATAGTACTATTATGCAGCATGATCTTTTTAATACATTGTACAACAGGCGCACAAGACAAGAAAAAAGAACCTAAAAAGTACAACGTTTCTAAAACTGATAAAGAGTGGAAACAGTTACTTTCTTCTTTGGAGTATTATGTGCTAAGAGAGGCGGGAACAGAGAGAGCGTTTACCAGTCCTTTGAATAAGAATTATCAACCTGGTGTTTATGTTTGTGCAGCTTGCAAGACTCCTCTTTACTTATCGGAACATAAGTTTGATTCTGGAACAGGCTGGCCTTCTTTTGATAGAGCAATTACAAATTCTGTTGAATTGGATGTTGACTACAAAATTGGCTATGCGAGGACTGAACTCAAATGTGCTACTTGTGGTGGCCATTTGGGACATTCTTTTCCAGATGGTCCCGAAGAAACAACGGGAGAGCGCCATTGTATTAACGGAGTTGCATTAAACTTTGTCCCTAAAAAAGAAGATTAGTGGATCGTGTCATTATTGTCACAATATAACTCAAGGAAACCTTTAAAGAGGGATTGATTAAGTAAAGATAGATGTCTTAACCAAACATTTTTATATGTCGAAATCCTACTTAAATAGCGTCACAAAACAATTTGAATACTACAAAAATCTTGGAGACAACGCGTTTGATCAACTCGATGAAGATCATTTTTTTTGGGAATCCCATCCAGAAGGAAATTCTGGCGCCATTATTGTAAAACACATGGTTGGTAATATGATGAGTAGATGGACAAATTTCTTTACCGAAGATGGTGAGAAGCCTTGGAGGGATCGCGATGATGAATTTGTAAATTCATTTTCCTCGAAACAAGAGGTCATAGATGCTTGGAAAAAAGGATGGGACTGTTTGTTTGATGCGTTATCAGTTTTAAAAGATAAAGACCTAGAATCTGTCTTATATATTAGAAACCAAGGCCATACGATTACTGAGGCCATCAATAGGCAGCTGTGCCATTATGCTTATCACATAGGACAGATTGTTTTTATTGGAAGAACATTAAAAAAAGAACAGTGGGTTTCTCTGTCCATCCCCAAAGGACAATCCAACTTTTACAACAAAGAAAAATTTGAAAAGGATAAAGAGCGGAAGCACTTTACAGATGACTTGTAGTTAGCTCGTAAATCTCTTATTGTAGATTGAATTTACAATTATTGACTCTGGATCTTTCAAAGGTTTTTTTAACTTTTTAAGTAGCAATTCAGCAGCTAGTTCTCCCACACGCACACCATCCTGATCGATGGTTGTGAGATTAGGGGTGAGGTTTTCGGCAATCTTTTTACTCGTATAGCCAATCACAGAAACTGCTTTATTGTCTAACACCTTTTTCGCTTTGCCAGCCCTAAAAGAAGCTAGGGAAGCTTCTTCATCTAGCGCAACAATAGCATCTACTTTACCTTGATCTAAAAGTATTTTTACCTTATCCTCTATATTCTCCACAGTATCAGATATCAAAACAGGATCATGAATGGGTTGAACAGCTCTGGTGTACCCTTTGATACGTTGTTTTCCTACATTGATATTGCTAATTGTTGAGGTGAGTGTAATTTGCTTTCTACCACTCGCCAACAGCTCTTTAGTGGCTTTAAACACAGCATCTTCATCATCAACCAGGACTTTATCACATACCACGTCACCTACAACTCTATCAAACATTAACAGGGCTTTTCTATTATCGAAAGAGCGAAAATGATCGTAGGCTTTCTTAATAAAAGTCTCCTCAGATACAGTAACAATAATTCCATCTACAAAACCTTGAGTTAGGGTATTAACAATCTGCGCTTCTTTTTCATAAGATTCATTGGTGATGGAGATAATGATATTGTAAGGAGTTTCAGCAATCACACTTTCTATTCCTCGTAAAACCTGCGTCATAAAAAAATTCTGAATACTCGGAATAACCACTCCAATGGTATTAGCCTTCCCAGATTTTAAGTTTACTGCAATTCGATTGGGCTGATAGTTGTACAACTTGGCAGCTTCTCTAATACGCTCTTTAGTGGCAGGGCTAATTTCGTGACTATCATTAAGTGCTTTCGAAACCGTCGATATAGATACATCCAACATTTTAGATAGCTCCTTTATCGTGATACTTTTATTCATAAAGTGATGATGTAAATAAAAGATGAAATTACGATATGTTCAACAATAATCAAAAAAGAACTATTAATTTAATTTCCCTGAAGCCATTTTTAAGCTATGGAACTTTTTCTGGTAGTAGTAGAAATAGTCTTTTTTATGCCTAGACAACGTACTTTTTGGTCATATTGGGGAACCTACATTTTGGGGAAAGCCTTCGGTCTGACAGTTAGCATAAGAATGGTATCCGACTTTGTAGTCACTCGACAAAGTCGAGCGCTAATAGTAGAAAAGCCTATTAATCTCTACGAGAATGATAGGCTTTCAAGTTGAAATACAGAAGTTGAATGTACGTTGAAATAAAAAAACCTTTAGCGTTCGCCAAAGGCCACTGTTTTAGTTAGTGCGGGTGAAGGGAGTCGAACCCCCACGCCTTGCGGCACTAGATCCTAAGAGTAGTCATTATTGAATTATAAAAATCATAAGTAATTTAATATCAGTATACTAACATTTTTTATTATTCAAAAAAGCTCATTATAAATCATAAAAAACCACTAAATGTTTTAGGTATGTTTTAGGTAAAATGAGTGCTATTTCATATCTTTGTTAAAAGCAAAAAATCTAATGGCATCAATAAAGATAATACTTTGGAAGCACGATAAAAAGAAAGATGGTACATTTCCGATTGCTCTCAGA
>JABSPP010000176.1 GCA_013214275.1 Flavobacteriaceae bacterium | reverse complement strand
CCCTACACTTCAAGCAAAAAAGAAAGTAGAAGTTGAAGTGATTAAAGCCATTCATACCCATGTCGATCAAAAAATTAACGTAAAAGTCAATGTAAAATCCGTTCCCAAGCCTAAAGAAGAGACCTCCAATGTCATTCGTGGTAAAGCCATACCCAATATTCAAAATATAATTGCCATCGCCTCAGGAAAAGGGGGTGTCGGAAAATCGACCATCACCGCAAATACAGCGGTAACTCTAGCTAAAATGGGATTCAAGGTAGGAATCTTAGATGCAGATATTTACGGACCCTCTATGCATCTTATGTTTGATGTAGAAAACGAAAGACCACGATCTATCATAATCAACGGTCGCTCTAAAATGAAGCCAGTAGAGAACTACGGTGTCAAATTACTATCTCTAGGATTCTTTACCAATCCCAACCAAGCTGTCATCTGGCGTGGGCCAATGGCATCCAAAGCATTAAATCAATTAATTTTTGATGCAGACTGGGGAACATTAGATTTTTTACTCATCGACTTGCCTCCTGGAACTGGAGACGTTCACCTGTCAATTGTTCAAGCGGTTCCCATTAACGGAGCAGTAATTGTTAGTACACCACAGAATATTGCCCTAGCCGATGCAAAAAAGGGAGTAGCCATGTTCCAGCAAAAGAGCATCAAAGTTCCTGTTTTGGGCATTGTAGAAAATATGGCCTACTTTACACCAGAAGAATTACCCAACAATCAATACTATATCTTTGGTAAAGGTGGAGCCAAGCACCTTGCCGAAGATCTAACTACCAAGTTTTTAGGAGAAGTACCTTTAGTACAAAGCATACGAGAGTCTGGAGACGTAGGTCACCCTGTTGCATTACAAAAAGACACGCCCTTAGAAAAAGCGTTTAACGAGATTACCAAAGAGATTGTTTCCGGACTATTAAAAAGAAATGCTAACTTGCCGCCTACAGAAGTTGTTCGCATCACAACGATGAGCGGATGTAGCGCCGTAAAAAAGTAACATTATGACAGCACAAGAAATACTAGAAAATGTAGAAAAAGCGTTGACAGAGATTCGTCCTTTTCTGGCTAGTGATGGTGGCAACATCAAGCTCCTGTCTATCGAAGACACCATCGTTAAAGTCCAGTTAGAAGGAGCATGTACCAGTTGCTCTGTAAACCAAATGACGTTAAAAAATGGTGTAGAAGCAACCATTAAAAAATATGCACCAAGCATAAAGCAGGTCATCAATGTAGAATAACTGATGAAAGATCAGTTCTACAAGAATTGCAGTACACATGTTTACTCGTATCTCAAGGAATGATTAAAACAGACATCTTAATTATTGGTGCTGGACCAACAGGCTTATTCACCGTATTTGAAGCAGGATTGTTAAAGTTAAAGTGTCATTTAATTGACGCACTACCACAGCCAGGAGGACAATGTTCGGAGATTTATCCCAAAAAACCAATATATGACATTCCAGCCTATCCTGAAATTTTAGCGGGGAATCTAACCGACCGTTTAATGGAACAAATAAAACCCTTTGAACCTGGATTTACCTTAGGCGAAAGGGCTGAAACCATAGAAAAGACCAGTGATAAATCCTTTATTGTTACCACAAACAAAGGAACCAAACACCAAGCTCCTGTAGTAGCTATTGCAGGAGGCCTAGGAAGTTTTGAGCCTCGAAAACCACCCATACCAAACATTACAAACTTTGAAGACAAAGGTGTGGAATACATCATCCGCGATCCTGAAATCTATAGAGATAAAAAGGTGGTAATCGCAGGAGGAGGCGACTCTGCTCTAGACTGGGCAATTTTCCTTACCGATGTAGCCTCAAAGGTGACACTAGTACATCGAAGAAATGAGTTCCGTGGAGCTTTGGACTCTGTGGACAGAGTTCAAGAACTGAAAAATAGTGGAAGAATAACACTCATAACTCCCGCTGAAGTCAAAGAAATTCATGGAGAAAATCATGTTGATGCAGTGACTATAATCCAGAATAAAACTGAAAAAATAACCCTGCAAACAGATCATTTTATTCCTTTGTTTGGGCTTTCTCCAAAGCTAGGCCCCATTGCCAATTGGGGGCTAGAAATAGAAAAAAATGCTATTAAAGTGAATAATGCGTTGGACTATCAAACGAACATTCCGGGAATTTATGCCATCGGAGATGTGAACACTTATCCCGGTAAATTGAAACTAATTTTATGCGGCTTCCACGAGGCAACTTTGATGTGTCAAAGTGCCTACCAACGAATTTTTCCAAACAAAAGGTATGTGATGAAATACACCACAGTAGGAGGAGTTGAGGGATTTGACGGAACTAAGAAAGAAGCACCCAAGGCAGTAGTAAGAAAGATTGAGTAGCCTCATGGACATTAAAATAATACCCCTAAATATTCTTCCATCCCAACATTACAGCTTGGAATTGTCGGGGAACGACTTATTTATGTTTGCTCTTGGGAGTATTGTTATGATAATGCTATTGATCACCTACTACAATAAAATCTCTAAAAGAGAATCAAATAAAAACATGTCAGATGAGTCAAAGCCTCTATATGCCTATAAAGATGTGCTATTGCAAGAGAGTTGCTCTGAAGCAAATGAAATTCCCAAATCAAGCTCAGTATCGATAGTTTTAAGGGTGATTGCCTTCTTATTGGTTCTATTCGTCTTGTTCATACCATTACACCAACTTTTGAACATCCAATAGCTTATTCAAATGTCAGATGTTACTATTAAAATAACAGACAGAGAAGGTGTTTTACATGAGATACAAGCTCCCACAGATATGGCGATGAACTTAATGGAGATCATTCGTTCCTATGAATTGGCACCCGAGGGAACTATTGGTGTTTGTGGTGGAATGGCAATGTGTGCCTCATGCCAATGTTATGTCAATTCAGACCACGAGCTGCCAGAAATGAGTCCCGATGAGGACCTAATGTTAGCCGAAGCTTTTTATGTAGAGGACAATAGCAGGTTGGGATGTCAAATTCCCATCACAACGGCATTAAACGGATTAGAAATAGAAATTGCACCAGAGAGTTAGCTCCATGAACACTTTTGATTATATTTGTAGAGCGCCACGCAGAAAGCGTATCAATAATGTACAAAGAGTTATTAGTTCTTCTGAAAAACCTAGTTAAAAGAAATCCAGAGTGGCTGCATCAGCAAAACAATGAAGCAGCAGTAAGTCACTTTTAATTTAAAATCAGCAATACATTATTACACTAATACATGCCTTTTTATCATCAACTGGGAAAAATACCACCCAAACGACACACACAATTTAGAAAAGAAGACGGAAGCCTCTACTACGAGCAGCTTTTTGGTACCATTGGGTTTGATGGGATGTCATCCAATTTGTACCATGAGCAAAGACCCACGATGGTCAGAGAAATTAGAAAACAGTATTCTGTTGCTCCTAAAGTTTCCAAGAGTAATAACATGCAATCTTATCGGTTCAGAGGATTTCAAGTTCCACAAGTCGCCGATTATTTAGACAGCAGAAAAGTGATCCTGACCAACTCAGACTGCAATATCATCCTCGCAGCTCCAAAACAATCTACCAAGGATTATTTTTATAAAAATACGGATGCTGATGAGGTCATCTTTGTTCACCGAGGAACTGGGAAATTGAGAACCCACATGGGGAATATCGATTTTAAATACGGAGACTACCTCGTGATTCCTCGTGGAATGATTTATAAAATGGATTTTGATACCCAAGACAATCGGCTGTTTATTGTCGAGTCGTATCGTCCAGTATATACCCCTAAGCGTTACCGCAATTGGTTTGGACAATTACTAGAGCATTCACCCTTCTGTGAACGTGATATTCGAAGACCACTGGAGCTAGAAACCTACAATGAAAAAGGGGATTTTCTGATGAAAATAAAAAAGCAAAATGAGATCTTTGATATGATCTATGCCTCTCACCCTTTTGACGTTATTGGATATGACGGGTACAACTATCCCTATGCCTTTTCTATTCACGACTTTGAACCCATTACTGGCAGAATCCATCAACCGCCACCCGTGCATCAAACCTTCGAGACTGATGCCTTTGTAATTTGTAGTTTTGTACCTCGATTGTACGACTATCATCCAGATGCGATCCCAGCACCGTATAATCACAGTAATATAGACTCTGACGAAGTACTCTATTACGTAGATGGTGACTTTATGAGTAGAAATGATATTGATGCAGGCCATATATCATTACATCCAGCAGGCATCCCTCACGGACCACACCCGGGAGCCACCGAAAGAAGTATTGGTCAGACTGAAACAGAAGAATTGGCTGTGATGGTAGATACTTTTAAACCCTTGAAGGTTACAGAAGAAGCGATGAAGATTGCCGATGGGAATTACCATAAATCGTGGCTAGAATAAACATCAACCAACAAATCACAAATCATGTCAAAAGAAATACAATCAGTAAACTATGGTTTAGAAAAAATATTTGAAGGTGCTCAGGATTTTCTACCACTGTTGGGAACCGATTATGTTG
>JABSPP010000175.1 GCA_013214275.1 Flavobacteriaceae bacterium | reverse complement strand
CATTTGTTATGTTATTCGACAAAACTATTCTGAAATTGGAATGATGAAAATGATAGAGGACAAGTATACTAACAAGGAAGTAACTAATGTAAGCTATATTTTGAACGACTTTGTTGTGAAAAATAAGTATGGATATGGATATAACTATGCTTACGGCTATGGGAAATATGGAAACGGATATCACGAAAATACAGTTGAATCTGAATCTCTGTTTTCCAAGATCATAGATCTTTTTAAACCTAAACGTTAATCAAATTTTTTAGAGATTCTTTGTTCTTTAAAAACTCTTTATTCAAAGATTTCTTGACCCTTTACAAAAATTTTATCTATACATTGACTCCCAAAATTGTAGGGAATAAAGCGATAGGATGTAATCTCCTTAGTCATGATTAAATTAGCTAATTTACCTTTGGTAATACTACCAAGCTGATCTGACAATCCCATTGCATAGGCTCCATTAATCGTCGCTGCATTGACAGCCTCCTCTGGCGTGAGCTTCATTTTTATACAGGCCAAGGAAACAACAAAATTCATATTTCCAGAAGGTGATGATCCCGGGTTGAAATCTGAAGCTAAAGCGAGAGGAAGACCATTTGCTATAATTTTTTTTCCATCTGTATAGGGAATTCCTAGGAAAAAAGAACAGGAAGGGAGAGCAACAGGCATGGTATCCGAGTCCTTTAAAAATTCTACATCTTCATCCCCAATGACTTCTAAATGGTCTACAGATAGCGCGTTATTTTTTATACAAATGGCAATACCTCCAATGGCATTGAATTGATTGACATGAACTTTTGGGAGGAGTCCATGAGTTTTTCCTGCATATAAAATTCTATCAGTTTCTGTGGGCGTGAAGTAGCCTTTTTCACAAAAAACATCAATATAATCGGCAAGGTTTTCTTCAGTAATTTTTGGGAGCATTTTCTTGATAATAAGATCAATATAACCCTGTCTGTTTTCCTTAAATACTTTAGGAAATGCATGAGCACCTAAAAACGTTGCTTTAATTGGAATGGAAAAGTATTGTTTTAATCGCTTGATAATACGAAGCATTTTTAATTCGTCATTCACACTTAATCCATAGCCAGATTTGATTTCAATAGCCCCTGTTCCAAGCATAATAACTTCTTTAAGACGCAGAACAGCAGCTTCATATAGCTCATCCTCAGAACAGTTTTGTAACTTCTTTGCTGAGTTTAGAATACCTCCTCCTTTTGAAGCGATTTCTTCGTAAGTAAGACCATTAATTCGATCCACAAATTCCTCTTCTCTTGTAGTGGCAAAAACCAAATGTGTGTGACTATCGCACCAACTTGGAAGGATGATTTTCCCTGTAGCATCAATTTTTTGATCTACATTGAGGTCTGGCAGATCACTCATCAAACCAAAATCTTGAATCTGCTGGTTTTCAATCAATAAAAAAGCATTTCTTAGGATGGGAAGCTCTCTCATATTCTCACCTGAGATTTTTCTAACTGAACTATCCCGGACTTGAACGAGTTCTTTGACATTTATAAATAATGTTTTCAACAGAATTGAGTTTTTGCTATCTCACAAACTTACGCTAAAAAATTATCAACGTCATCTTGTTTAGAGAATCAGACTAAAGGCTACCAGTCATATTCTCTGGTTTTACCCAAGCGTCATATTCTTCTGCTGTAACATAGCCTAGGTTAATAGCCTCCTCTTTTAGAGTGGTACCGTTAGCATGAGCAGTTGTGGCTATTTCAGCAGCTTTATAATAACCAATTTTTATATTTAATGCTGTTACTAGCATCAATGAGTTGTTTACTAATTCGTTAATTCTAGTTTGATTGGGTTCTATTCCCTTTGCACAGTGTACAGTAAAAGACAGACAAGCATCACCCATTAATTGAGCTGATTGCAATAGGTTTGCTGCCATCATAGGTTTAAAAACGTTAAGTTCATAATGACCTTGAGTTCCTCCAATGGTCATTGCAACATCATTTCCCATTATCTGAGCACATACCATTGTCAAAGCCTCTGCTTGTGTTGGATTTACTTTTCCGGGCATAATTGAACTTCCTGGTTCATTGGCAGGAATAATAATTTCTCCAATTCCAGAACGAGGTCCTGAAGCCATCAAACGAATATCGTTAGCTATTTTATTTAGTGAAACTGCTAGTTGCTTTAATGCAGCATGCGTTTCAATCAAAGCATCGTGAGCCGCCAAAGCTTCAAATTTATTCTCTGCCGTTATAAAAGGGAGTCCAGTAAATTCAGCAATGTATTTTGCTACTAGCACATCATAACCTTTGGGTGTGTTTAAACCAGTTCCTACGGCTGTTCCACCCAGCGCTAGCTGACCCAAGTGGATCAAAGAACGATTTAAAGCTTTTAATCCAAAATCTAGTTGAGCAACATATCCTGAAAATTCTTGTCCCAACGTCAATGGAGTGGCATCCATTAAATGTGTACGACCGATTTTTACTATGCGAGCAAAAGTTTTTGCTTTCTCATTTAGTGTGTTCCTAAGCTGAGTGACACCTGGGATGGTTACTTCTGTAATCTTCTTGTAAGCTGCAATGTGCATTCCTGTTGGAAAAGTATCATTTGATGATTGTGATTTGTTAACATCATCATTAGGTTGAATGGTTTTTTTACCAATGCCAATGGTACATCCCGCAATTTCGTGAGCTCTGTTAGCAATCACCTCATTAACATTCATATTCGATTGTGTTCCTGAACCTGTTTGCCAAATAACCAATGGGAATTGATTGTCGTGTTTTCCTTCTAAAATCTCGTCACATACTTGGGCAATAAGATCGCGTTTTTTGTCTGTTAGCACTCCCAATTCTGCATTGGCAAAGGCAGCTGCTTTTTTTAAATACGCGAATCCATGAATAATTTCTAGGGGCATGGATGATGGAGCACCAATTTTAAAATTGCTGCGAGATCTCTCTGTTTGTGCACCCCAGTACTTATCAGCAGGTACTTTTACCTCTCCCATAGTGTCTTTTTCTGTGCGATAATTCATTTGATATTTTTTACAATTCTATTAAACAATCATATACCCAACTCCCACAACTTGTCAATGGTCATTTAAAACGAAAATTAATCCTTGAAGGAACATTCAGTCCAGCATACAAAACTACAAAATACACCTTAATTCAAGATGAATATTTTTTGGATTTCCTTCAGAAATACTTTTTAAAATATTGGTGCGAATCCAAAATAACCTTTACTTTTGTGACATCATTCTAAACGATTAAAATGTTAGATTTTTCTCAATTTTCAGGTTTAGTATTATTCATGTTTATCTTCACAGCAGGATTTTGGTTGTTGATTTTCCTGCTTACTTTCGTCGTTCCTTATTGGATTGGAGGGACTATCTGGGAAAAGTGGAAGTTAAAACAAGATGCCAAGAAAATTACTGAAAAGTAATCTAATCAAGCAAAATATCATCCAAAACCATACTTTGTGTGGTTTTTTTATTGGGTCAACCTACAACGTATAAGCTATGTTACGTCTGCAATAATCCAATTAGTAACTTTTCAATTTCAATCCAAAGGTCAAAAACTCATCCTTTTGCCGTTGGTTCGAAATCACAACATTTTCGTAAGAGCGCAAGTAATTCACTTTAAAATTGAGGTATTTCCACAAAGGGAACTCAATTGCAACATCTACCCACCAACGGTAATTATTGCGATCTTCCAAAGAAGGTTGAAAATACATTTCGTGTTTGAAGATGAGCTTTTTCTTAAATAAATGGTAGTTACCATTCACCCAAAGTGTACTTCTAAAAGTGTTCATATTTCTGTTATTGTTGTACTCGATAAGATTAAAATCGGGGCGTTTAAAACGCGTTTGCTCATATTCTCCGGATAGAGATAGCTTCAGCCAATTCTTATGCTGGTCTTTAGCTTGATTAATTAATTGATAGGTAATTCCTACACCAAATAAAGAACGAAGTTCGATCTCGCGTCTAAAATTTGTACTGACGAATCCTAAGATTAGTGGATAAAGAATGCGCTCGGGGTTCACATACAAAAAGTTAAGGCTTAGAAAATCAGCATCTGCCTTTTTCTTGCCAAACTCTTGAAAAACGTATGAGTTTTGAGTTTTAAATACCCATTTTTTTAATGGTTTAAAGCTGATACCTGATTTAGTTCTTAGGATCAAGGTTTCTACATTTCCTCCTTGCCAAAATCCAGTAATAGAAAGATCTGCTTTAAAAGACAAAGGATCACTTTCATTCATCTGAGCACACATGACTACCGGTAAAAATAAAATGCCAATCAATAACGTTTTCATATTTAAATTTAAAAACTAACAATCAACAGTTCAAAAATACGTTTTCAAGTGTTTTTGATAAGAATTATTTACGAATACCTTTTCGTGTAAAACTAAGTTATAACTTATAGTGTAAGTGCTTAAATCGGAATCATGCTAGATAGAAAGTGAATCAAGGAATCGCCGCTTGTCCTCCCTCAAATTCATCACCGTTAAATTCCCCTCCTCTGCGTCCTTGACGTTGAGTTTTCTTCTTTT
>JABSPP010000174.1 GCA_013214275.1 Flavobacteriaceae bacterium | reverse complement strand
AGAAACCAAAGGAAAGAAATTATTGAACTTTTTCTAGGATTACAACATAGAAGCGATAAAAGCGGCATCCTTTTTTGCTTTTTAATCTCATACTATTGCTGATTTGCAAGGGTAATTTAAATGTCATATGCCTATCTGCACAAAGCAATAGAGAGCAAAAAAGATATAGCGGATAGCGCGGCCTGAAGGGAAACGCCCTTAGACCATAAAAAATGTACCGAGTAACAGTGTTATAAAAATCAATGCATTAAAAATAAAAAGCTATATTTATAAAGAATTACAAATTTACGACTGTTCAATCATCTTTTAAACTTAGATATTATGAAGAAAAACTACATTTTTAAACTATTCTTACTACTAATCCCTCTAACGTCCTTTATTTTAATGTCAAATAGTTCTGGAGTTAGCGGTGCTTACTCAGGATCACCGGGTGATTCTGGGAATACTTGTTCTGTCTGCCACTCAGGGGGAAATTTTAGTGCTTCTGTCTCTATTACTACAAACATCCCTGCAACAGGGTATGAGCCAAGTACGGATTATGATATCACTGTTTTGTTGAATCAGTCGGGGGCTAGTAGGCATGGTTTTGCTCTTACAGCTGAAAAGAACGCTGATAACTCTAAAGTAGGAACTTTTACCCCAACTTCTACGACTAGGTTGGTGAATGGTGGTGCGAATATTACCCAATCTGATGCCGATAGTGGAAGTATATGGACTTTTACTTGGACTTCTCCATCGATAAATGAGGGTCCCGTGACATTTTATGCTGCTGGAAATGCTGCCAATGGTAATGAATCGCCATCTGGAGATCAAATTGTTACGAGTTCGCTCTCTGCTCCATCATTGGGGATTTCTGAAGCCAAAAGATTGGTATTTAATATGTATCCGAACCCGTCTTCTGATTTGGTTCAGATTGAACTACCAACCGGAACCACAGAAGCAGAAGCTGGAGTTTTTGATTACAAGGGAAGAAGGGTCAATGTGAAAAGGATATCACCTAATGATAATCAGTTAGATGTGAGTGACCTAGCAGCCGGGATATACCTGATCCGTATCTCAACTGATGAAAAGGTAGGTATTCAGAAATTGATTAAGAAATAAAGAAATCAACTGAAAAATTAAAACCAATTGTTGTTAACAGTTGGTTTTTTTGTGCCTTTTTTGAATTAATTTTGTAAGAATCGTACTCAATCATAGACCATGAATTATATTTTGTTTGATGGAAATGTAAGAAATGCGCTTTTGCCTTTTACTTACACCCGTCCCGTTGCAGATATTAGAATAGGAATTTTGACCATTCGTGAGAAATGGGAACATAGATTGGGGCTCACTACGACAACAATTACAGAGGAATATTTAGAGGAGAAATATCCAATGGTTGAAATGGCCAAAAATATTTTAATTAATAGCTCTTACTTGCCTACCAAAGCCCTTGTAGAGCAAGTAAAACTGCTATCAGAAAATCAAGCTATTTTTAACAATGGAGAGGTCGTTGCATTTTTTGCAAAAAAAACGCAGGAAGAGGTCAATTTTGATACATACGAGCAATTTGAATTTGAGGATGATGTGATAAAAATCGATCATACCTGGGATATTTTTTCTAAAAATGGAGAAGCGATAGATCAAGATTTTCAACTTCTTACCCAAGGTAGAAGATCACAACCAATTCCTGAAGGTGTGCGCTATCTTAACAAAGAGCATATTTTTATTGAGGAGGGTGCAGAGATTTCGTTCGCTATTTTGAACGCCTCTACAGGGCCTATTTACATTGGAAAAGGGGCGAAGATTATGGAAGGAAGCATTGTAAGAGGGCCATTTGCTATGTGTGAGAATTCTGTGCTTAAGATAGGGGCAAAGATGTATGGGCCTACCACCTTAGGACCTTATTGTAAAGTAGGTGGTGAGGTGAATAATTCGGTGCTCTTTGGTTTTTCTAGTAAGGGGCACGAAGGGTTCTTGGGAAATTCTGTTTTGGGAGAATGGTGTAATCTTGGTGCTGACACCAATACCTCAAACCTGAAAAATAATTATGCAGAGGTAAAACTCTGGAATTATGAGAGTGATCGATTTGCAAAAACAGGACTTCAGTTTTGTGGTTTGATGATGGGAGACCATTCTAAATGTGGAATCAATATGATGTTTAATACAGGAACGGTGGTAGGAGTGAGTGCTAATATCTACGGAAGTGGATACCCAAGGAATTTTATTCCTTCGTTTAGTTGGGGTGGCCCTTCTGGGCTGACAACGTATCAACTAAAAAAAGTTTTTCAAGTTGCTGAAGCAGTTATGAAACGTAGAGATAAAGTATTGTCTGTAAATGATCAAAATATCTTGACAGCTGTTTTTGAGCTTACCAAAAAATACAGAAACACCTAGATAAAACTAGTTTTAAAACCAAATAGTCGAACGATAGACTCAATTTAAAGCTGGGTTCCATCGGTTTAAAAACAACAATCATCTGTACTCAAATCTTTATCTTTGTTCCAGCTTATGAATAAACAAATCTACCTGCGAGATCTTGGATCTAGAGATTATAAAGAAACTTGGGACTACCAGACAAAGCTCTTAGACGACATCATTGCTATCAAAAGAAACAATAGAGTTTCTGAGGTAAAAGAGGTAACACCCAATCACTTTTTATTTGTTGAACATCCTCATGTATATACTTTGGGAAAGAGTGGTGACCAGAATAACTTGCTAATTAATGAAAAACAGCTAAAAGAGCGTGGTGCCACTTATTATAAGATTAATAGAGGTGGCGATATCACATATCACGGTCCTGGCCAGGTTGTGGGGTATCCTATCTTAGACCTAGAAAATTTCTTCACTGATATTCACAAGTACCTGCGCTTGTTAGAAGAAGTGATCATAAAAACGATTGCTGAATACGGTTTAAAGGGTGAACGTAGCAAGGGTGAGACAGGTGTTTGGTTAGATGTAGGAACTCCTTTTGTGAGAAAAATATGTGCTATGGGAATTCGTAGTAGTCGATGGGTGACGATGCATGGTTTTGCTTTAAACGTGAATACCAACCTGGGTTATTTTGATCATATCATTCCCTGTGGCATTCGTGGAAAAGCAGTTACTTCGTTAGAGGCAGAATTGAATCGGAGTGTAGATTTAGGGGAAGTTAAAGAGAAAATTATCAAATATTTTCAACTAGAGTTCGATGTTACGAAGTTTTTATCCTATGTCGAATCTTAATTGGGTAGGTAACAGTTTGAATGATTTTCTGTGATACTCAGTTACTCCGAATTTTGCAATGGCTGCACGGTGTTCTTGGGTCGGATATCCTTTATTTTTTTTCCAATGATAACAAGGAAATTTTTCGTGGATCTTTTCCATAAAGTCATCTCTGTAGGTTTTTGCCAAAATAGAAGCAGCTGCAATACTTTTATACTTGGCATCTCCTTTGATAATGGTTTTAAATGGAATCTCTTTGTAGGGTTTAAATTGATTCCCATCAACAATGATAAATTCTGGAACTAAGTGCATTAGGTCGATAGCTCGATGCATTCCCGTTAGTGATGCTTGCAATACATTGAGCCGATCTACTTCTTGGTTGTGGATAAATGCAACGCCATAGGCTAGGGCTTGCGTTTCTATAACAGGTCGTAAAATCTTTCGTTTTTTCTCAGACATCTGCTTGGAATCGTTTAAAAGGTCATGATGAAAATCTCTTGGTAATATGACGGCTGCCGCGACAACAGGTCCTGAGAGACATCCTCTTCCTGCTTCATCTGTTCCAACCTCCAGTTGAACACCACTAAAACTACTTTTGAGCATGCAGCCAAATTAACATTTTTTCAGCATAATTATTTGATTTCATTTGCATTTAAAAGTTTACTTTTGCTCGTATAACACGTTTTGTATGAAGAGAATCTTTTGTTTCTTACTACTCATTTTTGTATCTCAACAAGGGTTTTCACAAATTAGTAAAGAGGAGAAATTCAAACAATTAAGAAAGATTCGACCTCCCAATGACTCGTTACCATCGGTAGATAACGGTAGTACAACAGTAGTGATTAATGGAAAGACAAAATATACCGATTTTAAAGTGATCTCTCTGTCTAAAGACACTACTTACATAGATACGACGCTGAATATACAAAAACACTATATGTTCAATTTTAGGAGAAAGGATCACTTTGAGTTGTTACCATTTCACAATATAGGACAAACATTTAATTCGTTGGCATATCGCTTCGATCGTGTAAAATTACAGCCCGACTTAGGTTTTAGAGCCAAACAGTTCTTTTACTTGGATGTGGATGAGATTGATTATTATGATGTAGCCACCCCTACTTCTGAGATCATGTTTATGACCACTCTAGAACAGGGACAGTTTTTAGAATCGTTTTTCACATTAAATTTCTCAAAGAGATTGAATGCTTCAATTGCATATACAGGATTGCGATCTTTAGGGAAGTACAGGCAATCTTTGGTGAGTCAGGGGAATTTTAGAACCACATTTCGATACGAGTCTAAAGAAGGACAATACACATTGAAAGGTCAT
>JABSPP010000173.1 GCA_013214275.1 Flavobacteriaceae bacterium | reverse complement strand
TGGCTATATAGAATTGAGGCAGACAAATCACAACGGTCAAAAGAGGTTAAGGTTTAGGTATGGTAGCAGCAACAACTACATTCAGCTAACTACACCTAGCGGCTCTATAACACCTAATACGTGGCAATATATTTGGGTGGGGTATAATGGTGGAACAACGGGGTCGGCTAGTGGTAGCGTGACGGACTACTATAGTAGATTTATTATCAAGATAGATAACGCAGTACAATCTACATCGAATACTCATTCCAATTACGGGTGGAATGGCTCTATTGTTTGCCAAAATGCCAGAATAGGGAGGTTTGTCTCTGGGTCTCATTTGAGAGGTGCTAATGTAGATGAGTTCGCCATATGGAACAGTGATCAGAACTCGAACAGCGGAGATATATATAACAGCGGAGTGCCTTTTGATTTGATGACTTTGACCGACAAGCCTAGACACTGGGCTAGAATGGGTGATGCTAATGATTCGTACCCCTACTTGCAGGACTACGGTACGGAAGGGACTCTTATCTGGGAGATGAATAATATGACTTCTGCGGACATAGTTAGTGACGTGCCTTAGCCAGAAAAAGAAAGCCCCTCTAATATAGAAGGGCTTTTTTAGTTAATCAGCCGCCACAACGAATATCCTGGCCGTTCTATTCGAATCTTCCACGATTGAAGTTACCTTGAAATAATCGAATGCTGAAGCCTTGTCCACGTAAACTATGCTTCCTTTTTTGAGGAATGAAGCCTCTAAAGTCCTCATTCTCACGCGGAGAACGTAATCAAATTTGAATTGCGGCACGTCATAGACACGATCTATAAGCTCCGTCTCCCTGTGTGTGGCGTTGCATCTAAACCAATTGACTGTGCCAATAGTCCTGCTGATATCTCCGTTGGATTGCTTCGAATCTGTGAAGTAGATTACGCCAAACGAGTCCCTCAATCTGATTCCTTTCTTTCCCATTACAAATATATTGTTCTAATCGGGTTCAACATCCTTTTTACGTTCATATCCATCACCATAATTTCAGAGTCACCCTCCAGATTAGCTCTGTTGTCATATACTTGCTCAATCAGACATTTAGTTGCAGAAACTACTAGCTCTAATTCCGAATTGTTTGAAATCGGGTCTGAAGTGTAGCTGATAGTTATGTTTTTTCCGTAGTTGGACAGCCTGATATACTTGTTACCTATGCCTAATATTGTATAATCCTCATCCTCAGTCAGTTCAGTTCCGTCTACGTTTACGACAACGGTTCCGTCTTTTGCGTTGTAGGGTAATATGATTGTATTCTCGCTGTCTTCTGGCTCGTCAACAAAAAGCTGCCTATCTTTTGACACAATATCTTTAGATAGAAAGCTCTCTACCATCTCCGTAGCCGATGAAATTATCTTGCCGAGCAAGTCGTTATCTGTCTCAGTATCAATGGAAGCCCAATCCTTAGCATCATCGACTGAGATTGGGTCTATGGCCCCCGCAGCCCTTCCAATTAGTTTTGATTCGTAGATTTGCATACCACAAAAGTAGTAAATTTATGTATGGCAAATAAATCATTAATAATTGACAAGGCAGAGTTCGGGGCTATAATGAAAAAAATCAACGATTTAGGGCTTACAGAGCAAGATTTTCAAGATGAGCTTGAAAAAACTGCCGAAGATATAGAGAGAGAAGCTAGGACAAAGTTCCAATCAGGCGCGCTACCTCAATTAGAAAGAAGGGGTGAAGAAACGAGAGGGCTAGTTAGTTCGATCAAATCTAGGAAGATGAAGAGAGAGAAGTCTGGTGCGGCCTTTAGGATTACAGCGGGTGGGGTAGGCAAGGAGATTATGGCTTACTCTGAGTTTGGGACAAGGTCTCGAACTATCAGTCTTTCCGGAATCCGATCTTTGTTTGGCGGGGAAGGTGAATCATACGCAAAAAGGTTTAAGGGTGGCGACAACCCACAGAACTTCACGCACTTATCGGCTCGTCCTTACTTTTTCAGTACAATTTTCACGAACAAGAAGCGTATGATGGAGCGATTGGGGAAGAGAGTCAGCAAGATTATCAAGAAATAATTACCTTTGTGACTATGAGATACGCAGGGGACGCGATAAATATAGGCTTGATTAAATTGCTTGAAACAGACAATGATGTGAACTACCCTACGTCTGGGCCTCTACTCACCAAGATCGAGTGCTTTACAGAGGTTGGTAATAATGCAGACTTTCCGTTAATCATTATTGAGCCTAGTGTCTCAACAGAGGACGATGTTTCTAAGGATAATATTGACCAGTCATACCTTACCAATATTGAAGTCATAAGCCGTTACAAACAAGGCTCCGGTGGTTGGGGTGCTAACAACTCAATCATAAACCAGATAATGCCATTACTTAGGGGGATAGGTGTGACATTAGACCTTTCGGCCAACGACTTCAAGGTGAAGACTCAAACAATCCAGTCGATTACTCCAATCAGGGAAGCTTACGATGACGCTGTGTACTTCAGGAATGTAATCGTTTTAGAAACCGACATACAAGACACACTACAAATGCAATGAGCTTAAAAGAATTGTCAGAAAGCCCCTGGATCAAAGTGATCAACTTTCTAATGCTAATTATTATCAGCATTATCAGCTATTCCTTCGTTTCCGCGAAGACAGAAATAAAAGAAGACCTTGAAAACCACTACCAAAAAATTAAGGACGTAGAGGAGAAAGTCCAATCCACAGAGATCAAGCTAACGGAAGTTGAGACTGGGTTTGAGTATATCAGGGAGAAGCTAGACGAAATATCCGATGACGTGAAAGAGCTTCAGAAGCGATAAGAGTCAGACTGTCAAAACGGGGGGCTTATTTTTTACTATTTTTGTTTTGTAATTATTTTCAACGTTAAAAACAATTATTAAAAAATTATGGCAACAACAGGAAGATTTAACGGTACCAATCTACTTGTACTCGTAGATGGGAAACCTATCGGACACACCACATCGTGTACCCTTGATCTCCAACATAACCTAGCTGAGGCATCCTCTAAAGATTCTGGAGGATTTTCCGAGGTCATCTCAGCGATGAGATCGGCCACTATCTCTTTTGAAGGTCTAGTTGATTATGGGGATGACGGAACAACTAAGGAGGGCGTTGACAGCCTAATAGCTGACGGAGTTATTTCTCGAACAGAGTTTACCCTTGTGTTCGGTACTCAAGAAACAGGAGACACTGTTTACACTATGAACGGATTCCTTGCAAGCATTTCTATTACTGCACCTGCTGAAGAGACTGTGACCTACTCTGGTTCATTTACTTCTACTGGCGCGATTACAGCATCGGTTAACTAAGATGAAGAGAAGAGGCTATTACACAATTGAGGTGGCTGGTGAAAAGATTACCGGCCACTTTTCGGTAAACTTTTGGGCGTTACTAGAGGAAGAGCTAGGGTTGAAATCGCTAGGTGAGACCTTTGATTTTATGTCGAGAGGAGTAGGTATGAGTCAAATAAGACAGGTTGTATTTTGCTCTACTAGGGCATATGACTTAGAAGAGGGCAAGCCGTTCCAATTTTCTAACGTGTTCAAGTGTGGAATTGCGCTAGAGGACTTCGGGCAAGAGGATTTGCTGAAGGTGATGGAGGCTTTTACTGAGTCGAAGCTCTTAGGCAACGATGTCAATTTCGGTATAGAAAGAGGTAATTCGGAGAAGGGGGAGTCCGAGGGAAAGTAAAGACCTTATCTTGGGATGATTTTACCGACTTTTATTTGGGTCAGGTTGGCATAATGCCAGACGACTTTTACCGGATGACCCTAAAGGAAGCCATACTCAAGGGTGAAAGTTGGCAGATCAATCAAAGCTTAGAATGGGAAAGAACGAGATACTTATCTACTATAACAAAGAACGCTGGAATAGTAGCCAGAGGAGGAAGAGTTAGTGGGTTAGATCAGCCGACCGACCTTTTCTCCCTGCCACAAGATAAGGTTCTAAGAGGTGCAGCTAGCAAAGCCAGGAAGAGTACCGTGGAGAAATTCAAGGCATTTTTTCAAAAGGCTAAAGAGAGGGGTGTTGATTTTAAGGACACGCCAAACTTCGAAAAACTGAAGGAGAGCCACGGCTAAAATCGTGGCTTTCTTTTTTGCTATTTTTGCACTATGGCAAACAACAATATAAACAGATTGACCGTAGTTCTTGAAGGTGATTCTAAGAAGCTGCAATCCGCGCTAAAAGCAGCCGAAGAAAGCTTAAAGAAGTACAACAATAGGGTTAAAGGCTCTCAGAATGACAGCAAGAAAGTTTTAGGGGCTTTTGACAAAAAGGCTAAAGCTCTAAAGCAGCTCGGTGAAGAATACAAAAATCTGGCCGTAGCCAAGGGGCTGGACGACGATAGAACAAAAGGCCTCCTCTCTCAATACAAAAAGCTCCAATCCGAACTAGGCGGTGTTACAGATAAACTAAAACGCACCTCTTCCAATCGAAAGGCGATGGGTGCATTTGATGCTCAAATAAAATCCTTAAAAGAACTAGAGAAAAGATACAAGAATGTAGCGATAGCAAAAGGTAAAGACTCTAAAGAATCA
>JABSPP010000172.1 GCA_013214275.1 Flavobacteriaceae bacterium | reverse complement strand
AGAAACCAAAGGAAAGAAATTATTGAACTTTTTCTAGGATTACAACATAGAAGCGATAGCAGCGGCATCCTTTTTTGCCTGAAAAGTGCAAAAAAGATACAGCGAATAGCGCGACCCGCAGGGGAACGCCCTTAAAAAAAGAAGCAATCACAATCTTACAAATCCCTAAAGGCTTTGAAAGTCGGTATCCATTTTTAGGTAGTCTAGGAATTCCTGCTTAGTTAGCGGGTCTTTGAATTTCCCACCAAATTCGGCGGTGACAGTGCTACTTTCTATGTCTTTGATTCCTCTGGAGTTCACGCAAAGGTGTTTTGCGTCTATCACACAAGCCACATCCTCGGTTCCTAGGGCTTTTTGCATAAACTGCACCACTTGCATTGTTAAACGCTCTTGCACTTGGGGTCTTTTCGCAAAATAGTCTACTATACGATTCATTTTAGAAAGACCGATGACCTTGCCATTTGAAATGTAGGCTACATGAGCACGACCGACGATGGGTAACAGGTGATGCTCGCAAGTAGAATACACAATAATGTTCTTTTCGACCAGCATTTCGCCATAGTCATAGCTATTGTCAAAAGTTGCTGCTTTTGGCTGATTCTTAGGATTCAACCCCATAAACAACTCCTTTACAAATGCTTTGGCTACTCTTCTTGGCGTGCCTTGAAGGCTGTCATCTGTCAGATCCATCCCTAAAGTGGTCAGAATATCTTTAACGCTTTCTTGGATACGATCCATTTTCTCCTCATCAGAAATGTCAAATGCATCCGCTCGCATAGGTGTGCTAGCAGAGGTCATGATATGGTTATCTCCAATCTCCTCGATGCGATCTTCGTTCATTTTAATAGTTAGGTCTATCATCACAAGTTGATTTAGGCTACAAATTTACGATATAATCACGAATGAAACTCCTTGCGACTCATAAATCTATCTTATCTCAGCAATCAATTCATCTATAGTGCAATAGCGCTCGGTTCTGGCAACGACGTCTTTTAGAATGAATAGACCGTCTTTTATTCCTGAAACTACAAATGGAATGCCTCTTTTTTCTAAGTACTTCCATTGCTTTTTCTGTTGATTGTTGCTCGTCCCTGTATCTGGATATATATCGGATTTAATTCCTGCTTTTCTCAGGGTTTTAATAGCTTTTAACTGAGTTAAATGTTCATGCTGATGAAAATTTAAAAACAGAACTTTTGGCTTTGGCAGCTCCACAGCATCAAACAATCCGAGTTCTTCCAAGACCATATAAATACGGTCCAAGCCAAAGGAAATTCCCACTCCGCTAACATTGTGGAGTCCAAAAATTCCTGTAAGATCATCATACCTACCACCACCACCAATAGATCCTATATTGACTCCCTTGGGAGCAGCTACTTCAAAAATAGCACCCGTGTAATAATTCAGCCCCCTCGCTAAAGTCACGTCTAGTTGTAGGGAGGCAGATTGCAGTTCTAACTCGCGAATCGTATGTATAACAAATGCTAGATCCTCCACTCCTTGAGAACCTTCTTCTGAATCTGACAGTAACGTTTTAAGCACATGAAGCTGCTCTAAATAACTTCCAGAGAGCTGAAAAAGAGGCTTTACCCTATCGATCGCCGATGCTGAAATGCCTTTGGATTGCATTTGTTGTACAACGCCATCCTCCGCTATCTTATCTAGCTTGTCTAGTGCAACGGTGAAGTCGATCAGTTTGTCTTTTGCCCCTATCACCTCAGCAATTCCAGAGAGGATTTTTCTATTATTGATTTTGATAGTCGTTCCATGCAGTTTTAAACGGTTAAATACCGTATCGTATAACTGAATAAACTCCACTTCCTGCAACAGCGACTTGCTACCTACAACATCTGCATCACACTGATAAAACTCTCTAAATCGCCCTTTTTGCGGTCGGTCTGCCCGCCACACTGGCTGAATCTGATAACGCTTAAACGGAAAGTGAATTTCCTGCTGGTGTTGCACCACATAGCGCGCAAAAGGCACCGTAAGATCATAGCGAAGTGCTTTTTCAGAAATCTGTGTTGTTAGCTGCTGACTTTTCTTTTCCAATAGCAGCCTTTCATCCGCTTTTTTAAGATAATCACCAGAATTTAAAATCTTAAAAATCAAGCGATCACCTTCCTCGCCATACTTTCCCATCAAAGTAGCAGCGTGCTCAAAGCTTGGTGTTTCAATCGGTTGAAATCCAAAAGTTTCAAAAGTAGTTTTAATCGTATCTGTAATGTAATTGCGATACGCAACTTCTTTCGACGAAAAATCTCGGGTTCCTTTTGGAATACTTGGCTTCATAATAGATAGCGGTTTAATCGGTTGCGCACGAAAGGTTTTGACTGTCCATGCTATCTTTACACTCAAAACAAATCCTCGCGCTTGCAAATATCTAAAAATCTAATGAAGTTTCATCCACTTGTTTTGCTTTTATAGCGCATTGTCTTCTTCAAGAATGTGTTATTTTTAAGGGCGTTCCCCTGCGGGTCGCGCTATCCGCTGTATCTTTTTTGCTTTAGCAAGACAAAAAAAGGATGCCGCTGCTATCCCTAACGCAAGACCAAACGACCCTAGCTGTTAAAATGATCAAGGAGGCTTACGGCTCAACTTGGGTACTTGTTGAGTTCTCCTTTTTCAACGCAGCGTTTATCGAGTTTTATTTTGAAGTGCAAGAGAATGAATACTAGCATTTAACTCAAAGCCCAACAATAAAATAATCGCATTCAGCCAAATAAATAACATCAGGATGAGTAAGGTACCTATAGAGCCATACAACTCGTTGTACTGCGCAAATTCTGTTACGTAATAGCTAAACAGGTAAAATGTAAGGATAGAAAGTACCGTGGTAAATATAGAGCCAGGAGAGAAAAATCGCACATGCTTTACACTTTTAGTTCCATATCGGTACAATATAGAAACTACGGTAAACACCATCAAGACAAAAATAGCACCACGACCTGCTTGCAACCAGAGTGTCTCATCGGCAATCCACTGTTTTTTTATCATTGCATTGAGCATTAACTGATAAAATCCTGTTAAGGCCACCGTTACCAGTAAAAAAAGCGCCATGATGAACGATATAAGCATCGAGAGAAAATAGGCTTTAAAAAAATTACGAGCTTCCTTTACGTGATAAGAGTACTCAAAACCTCCAAAAATAGCATTCACACCATTGGTCATTAAAAAGATAGCCACTAAAAAACCAAACGACAAGAGACCAGATTGTTTATTTTTAATGATATCAACCAGAACAGAATCCACAGCATCATAAGTTTTTGGTGGCAAAATTTCAGCAATAAGCTGCATTAAACTCTCCTGAAATCCTTCAATAGGGATGTAGGGAATAAGCGTTAATACAAAAAGCATAAAAGGAAAGATGGCCATAAAAAAACTATAGGCAATTCCACTGGCGCGGGTGGTTAAAGCACCTTTTACAATCCCTATAAAATACATTTCTACAACATCATAGAGGGACATTCCTTCCAGTCCTGGAACTTTTATGCGCTTTCCAAGTCGAACTAACTGATGAATTCCCAGTGTTGTTTTTAGCGTATTTCTGGTACTTTTAGACAATCTGAATCTTATATTTATGAAGCAGTCCGCTACAGTTATCTTTGGTAAAGATCGCTCCTTTCAACCGATTTTGATCAGGGTCAATGTTCAACAAAAATGCTGAGCTAAAATCAACCTTTTCTAGATTGGTCTCTTCAAAGATCGCATGTTGTAGATTGGAATTGTCAAATACACTTCCTTTCAGATCGGCCGAAGCAAATTCGACGTGTTCTAATTGGCAGTTTTTAAATACGGTATGCTGCATGTGCAGCTCTCGGAAAGAAGAAAAACGCAATTGGCAGTTCTCAAATCTCATTTTTAACAGAAAAGCATCAACCTCAAAAAATTGAACGCCCATTAATTTGGAATCGAGAAAAGACACCCCTTTAAAAGCGGTATTTTTTACAATGGCATTGCTTACATTACAATCAATAAATTCACACTCAATAAATTCACACTCAATAAACTGAATATTAGAAGCGTGAATACCAGAAAAATTACAACCTATAAACCTACACTGATCGTATTCTCCCTTTTTAATTGCTGTTTTGGTGAAGTCGATATTATGAAACTCCTCATTGTCAAAATAATGTTCTGTCATTAGATGGCTTTTAAACTCAAATCCATGTTGTGAACAGAATGGGTTAAGGCGCCACAAGAAATATAATCTACCCCACATTCAGCGTAACCCCGAATGGTTTCTGCATTGATTCCGCCCGAAGACTCCGTCAAACACCTTTGATTGATTAGCTGAACGGCTGCTTTGGTTGTCTTAAAATCAGCATTGTCGATAAGGATTCTGTGGATTCCTTCGCTTTGTAAAATTTCTTCAATTTCATTTAGACTTCTCGCTTCAACAATAATTTTAAGGTCTAGATGATTCTCTTTAAGATAGGCTTTCGCTTTGGTAATAGCTTGCGTGATACCGCCAGCAAAATCGATGTGATTGTCTTTAATCATCATCATATCATATAGTGCAAAACGATGATTCTCTCCTCCTCCAATCT
>JABSPP010000171.1 GCA_013214275.1 Flavobacteriaceae bacterium | reverse complement strand
CAGGATTAAAAGTATTTGATAAATCAGATATTAATAATCTTCAGTTAATCGATACCTATGAAGAGATGAACGCTTTTGACGTCATTCCGCTAGAAAGTCACCTGGTAATGATAGCTGATAATCGTATTTATCAATTTAATTATCTCAATGAGACTATAGAATTGCCTAGTGATTTCCCACTAAACTGACCATTAACTAACACCCATTTTAATGAATAAAATCACCCAGAATATTAGGTGATTTTTTTATTAAAGAAGGGGTGTAATTATTAAAAAATCTACACAATAAAAAAAAACTCTCTACTTTTGCATTCCAAAACACTCGTCGATATTGGTGAATTTTGATAGTAATTTAAAAGACACATGGCAAAGAATTTAGTAATTGTTGAGTCCCCTGCGAAGGCAAAAACCATCGAGAAATTTTTAGGAAAAGACTTTCAAGTTGAATCGAGTTTTGGTCATATCGCTGATCTTCCTTCTAAGGAATTGGGAGTAGATGTTGACGGAGATTTTAGACCAAAATATATTGTATCCTCAGACAAGAAAGCAGTTGTCACAAAGCTGAGTAACTTGGCTAAAAAAGCAGAAACTGTATGGTTAGCTAGTGATGAAGATCGTGAAGGTGAAGCTATAGCTTGGCATTTATCCGAACAACTTAATTTAAAAAATAAAGAAACAAAAAGGATTGTTTTTCACGAAATTACCAAAAAAGCTATCTTAAAAGCTGTTGAAAACCCAAGAGCAATCAATCACAATCTCGTTAACGCACAACAAGCACGTAGAGTGTTAGATCGATTGGTAGGCTATGAATTATCACCAGTTTTGTGGAGAAAGGTAAAAAGAGGGCTTTCGGCAGGGCGCGTTCAATCTGTAGCTGTAAGGCTCATTGTAGAAAGAGAACGAGAGATTGAAAATTTCAAAGCTGAGGCATCTTACAGAACTGATGCAGAGTTCGTGAATTCAAACAAACAAAAATTCAAAGCCAAATTGGTTAAGAATTTTTCAACAAAAGCTGAAGCTGAAGACTTTCTGAATAGTTGTAATGGGGCTAACTACAAGGTAGCTGACTTGCAAAAAAAACCAGCAAAAAAATCACCACCACCACCATTTACAACATCCACTTTACAACAGGAAGCATCAAGAAAGCTAGGATTCCCAGTTGCCAAAACAATGATGATGGCGCAAAGATTATATGAAGCTGGGTTAATTACGTACATGAGAACAGATAGTGTTAACCTATCTGATGATGCACGCAAAGCTGCTCAAGATGAGATCACTTCAGTTTATGGGTCAGAATATAGCAAACCAAGAAAATTCTTCACAAAGTCTAAAGGAGCACAAGAAGCTCATGAAGCTATTCGCCCAACGCAAATGGACAAACATAAGGTTTCAGTAGATTACGATCAAGACCGTTTGTATGCTTTAATTTGGAGGAGAACGATGGCATCACAGATGGCAGAAGCCTTATTGGAGAGAACGGTTGTTAAAATCAGCAATGATGAAAATAGCAAGGTTTTCACAGCTAATGGAGAGGTGATTACCTTTGAAGGGTTCTTAAAAATCTATCTTGAAGGTACAGATGACGATGACGATGAGCAGGCGGGGATGTTACCAAAACTAGCTGTTGGAGAATCACTAACCAATATCTTTATTACTGCCACAGAGAGATACTCAAAACCACCTTACAGATTCACAGAAGCCTCCCTAGTAAGAAGACTTGAAGAGTTGGGAATCGGTAGACCATCAACCTACGCTCCTACAATCTCAACAATTCAGCGTAGAGAATATATTACAAAGGGTACTGTAGAGGGTATAGAAAGAAAATACCTACAATATACATTAAAGAACCATGAAATTTCATCTAAAGTAATGACTGAAAAAGTAGGTTCTGATAAAGGGAAGCTAGTCCCAACAGACATTGGAAACATAGTGAATGACTTTTTGGTAGAAAACTTTAAGAGTATCTTAGATTTTGGATTCACAGCAAAAGTGGAGAGTGAGTTTGACGAAATAGCTGTTGGCAAGGAGGACTGGACGTCAATGATTAAAGAATTTTATCAAGATTTTCACCCCAACGTGGAAGATGTAGCAGAAAATGCCCAAAGAGCCAAGGGAGAACGATTGCTCGGTGTTGATCCAATATCAGGAAAGAATGTATATGTTCGTCTAGGACGCTATGGTGCCATGGTACAGATTGGAGAAGTTACAGATGAGGAGAAGCCAAAATTTGCCAGTCTTCAAGGAGATCAGACCATGAATTCAATTACTTTCCAACAAGCTATTGACCTTTTCAAACTACCCAAAACCTTGGGAGATTATGAAAAACAAGAAGTGATTGTCGCAAATGGTCGTTATGGACCCTACATCCGTTTCGGAAAAATGTTTGTCTCTCTAGACAAAGGTGAGAATCCGATGAAAGTAGATTTGAATCGTGCTGTTGAGCTAATCCAATCTAAAAGGAAAGCAGATGCACCTGTGGGGAATTACAACGAGCTACCAATTCAGAAGGGAGTTGGAAGATTTGGACCCTTTATAAAGTGGAACTCGATGTTCATAAATGTGAGTAAAAAATACGATTTTGATAATTTGTCTCAACAAGACATGAAGGAATTAATTGAAGATAAACTAAAAAAAGAAAAGGAAAAACTAATCCACCACTGGGAAGATGTTGGAATTCGTGTAGAAAAGGCTCGATGGGGAAGGTTTCATGTGCTCAAGGGGAAAGTAAAAGTTGAGCTTCCAAAAACCTCAGATATTTCTAAAATGACCAAAGAAGAAGCCATCAAATTAATCGAAAAGAAATCTCCTAAGAGGAAAACTGTGAAAAAGAAATAAGAAACCCCTATCTTGCGAATATTTTAAAAAATAAATGAACCTAGAATTTTTAACCCCCATAAAAGATTCTTTAGTTTCCAACTTCGAGGAGCTTTTTAATCCTGAAAGCCTTGGTAGATCAATCAGAATACATTCTCGTTCAGATGGACTCCCCAGTCTTGACGGAGTTAGTATAGCCATCTTAGGTATAAAAGAAGATAGAAGCACACCCAACAATACTGGTAGCGGAGAAGATTTACATCTTATTAGAGAGCAATTATACCGTCTATTTCCAGGCAGTTGGGATTCGACAGTCGCAGATTTAGGAAATATTCTCAAAGGGAATACCATATCGGACACATACTTCGCTGTAAAAAAAACCCTAGAGGAGCTCCTCAAAAAAAAGATAATCCCTATCATTCTTGGAGGAGGACAAGACGTGACTTTTTCAAATTACAAAGCTTACGAATGTACAGAGCAAGTTGTAAACCTTGTGACAGTTGACAGTAAGTTTGATTTAGGAAGTTTAGATGATAAGCTATCGTCAACCTCCTACTTGAGTAAAATTATTATGGAAAAACCAAATAATTTATTCAATTACAGTAATATTGGATATCAAACATATTTTAATTCTCAGGAACAGATTAGCTTAATCCATCAGCTTAATTTTGATGCCTATCGCCTAGGTGATGTTAAAAATTTAGAAGCTGTTGAGCCTGTTTTTAGAGATGCAGACATTGTAAGCATAGACCTTGGTGCTGTGAGGCAAAGCGACGCTCCAGCAAACAAAAATGCTTCTCCAAATGGATTCAATGGTGAAGAAATATGCGCCATTGCAAGATATGCAGGAATTAGCGACAAGGTGTCTTCATTTGGAATCTATGAATATAATGCCAAACAAGACTTGAACCTATTAACCGCACGTCTAATAGCGCAGATGATCTGGTATTTTATCGAAGGATTTAATTTTAGAGCAAAAGATTATCCTTTTAGCACAAAAGAAGATTATCAAAAATTTACAGTTTTGTTAGATGATGATGAACCTATTAACTTCTACAAAAGCAATAAGACAGGAAGGTGGTGGATGGAGATAAATTTAATTAGCAATAATAAATACAAAAGACATGCGTTAATATCCTGTACCTATGAGGATTATTTGGAAACAATGGATCAAATAATACCAGAACGATGGTACAAGGCGCAGAGAAAAATGGTTTAAATACTAGGTATTAAACAAGTTCCAATTTACTAAGACATAAAGAAATTGTATTTTTACAAAAAAAAGTCTAGGTTTACGAACTTTTTGAAAAGACATCATAAATATGAAGAAAGTAATATTATATTTTACACTTTTGCTGCCCATTTTGTACGGATGCGGGTCAAATGACAGAGGCGAGCTAGTCGGGATCAATCCAAAGAAAAAGTGGTTTGCAGAGCAGCCATTTGGAATGGTGTCAATTCCTGGAGGTTCCTTTACGATGGGGAGGCAGGATGAAGATATTTCAGGGATGTTAAATTCTCCAGCAAGAACCGTGACAGTAAGACCATTTTACATGGATGAGACAGAAATTACCAACCTAGAGTACAAGCAATTCATTTTTTGGGTTAGAGATTCTATCACAAGAACAAAATTGGCATATATGGCAGATTTTATTTCTGGTGGCAATCCAATTGATAGCACAGGAACGGCAAAATCTGAAGGAATTTATGAATTTGCCTTCAAAGTAAAAGACACCTC
>JABSPP010000170.1 GCA_013214275.1 Flavobacteriaceae bacterium | reverse complement strand
TGTCGTATTTGTATGATATTGATGGAAAGATAAACACTTAACTTTGGTTTAGATAGTACAAACATAAGGGCTAACGCGGCATTAACGCGGCATTAAAACACCCCTGCGATTTAGTAGAATAAACAGGATCATTCACAACGATCAAATCATGGTTTATGACAAGAAAAACCTATGGGTATAATTATATGAGAAAAACACGATTGTTCGCCCAAAAATTATTTCCCTGTCATTTCAAAAAAGAGTATATTTTAACCTTTTGTTAGTGGGTGTTAAGAAAAATAACTAATTTCAACCATAAACAGCTATATCATTAGGCGATGCAGCAATTAATTGATCACTTTGGGAGGCAAATCAACTATGTTAGATTGGCAATAACAGACCGATGTAATTTACGTTGCCAATACTGTATGCCTGCTCAAGGGATCGAAATTGCACCAAGAGCACATTTGCTTACGTTCAAAGAAATGTACCGTATCATAAGGGTGTTAACAGAACTTGGAGTTACAAAAGTAAGACTAACAGGAGGAGAACCTTTTGTGCGAAAAGACATCATCAAGTTTTTGGAAATGCTCTCATTCAATGACTTGTTAGAGACCATCAATATTACAACCAATGGAGTTGTAATTGCAAAGCATATTACCACCTTGGAGAAGATGGATAAAATTCAGAATATCAACCTAAGCATTGATAGCTTACAAAAAGAAAAGTTTTTCCAAATCACAAGAAGAGATGTATTTTCTGAGGTATATCAAACCTTGGAACTATTAGAAAAAAGCACTCTAAACTTAAAACTCAATGTAGTAGTACAAGCAGGGGTTAACACAGATGAAATTACTGATTTTGTTGCTCTGACCAAAAATAAGCACCTAGCAGTTCGATTTATAGAAGAAATGCCATTCAACGGAAAAGGAAAGCGAGAGACTCAGGAGAATTGGAATTTCAACCGTATTCTACAAGAAATTCAAACCCAGTTTGAGCTACAAGAAGTTGACTCAGAAAAATCGTCCACCTCTAGAAATTTTAAGATCGACGGACACCAAGGAAGTATCGGGATCATTCCTGCTTTTACCAGGACAATTTGTAATGACTGTAACAGAATACGAATTACACCCGTAGGAACTCTTAAAAACTGTTTGTTTGATGATGGTGTATTTAATATTCGTGACTTTATTAGAGACGGAGCAAGCAATGAAGATTTAAAAAATATATTTTTATCTCTAGTCAAAAACAAACCAGCAAACGGATTTATAGCAGAGGCTAGCAGGTCTAAAGGGAATGTATCAGAAAGTATGTCAACCATAGGAGGATAAATATGATTTCAGTTCAAGAAGCACTCCGTATTATCCTAGACAACACCCAAGATTTTGGTGTGGAAGAAGTTCCCTTTTTGGATGCTATAGGTCGTGTTTTAAAAGAAGATATCTTTGCAGACAGAGACTTTCCACCCTTTAACAGAGTGGCCATGGATGGCATTGCTATCAATCATCGCTACTTTGAATATGGTGTTCGCGATTTTAAGATTGAAGGAATTCAACCAGCAGGGAGCCCACGAGAAAAAATGGAAAATGCTGCCTATTGCTATGAAGTTATGACCGGAGCAGTACTACCTGAAAATACCGATACTGTGATCCGATATGAAGATGTTCAAATCAATTCTCTGATGGCAAAAGTGAACTTAGACACCCTAGAAAAAGGAAAGAACATTCATACTCAAGGGAAAGATCGTCAACAAGGCGAAATTCTGATTCCAAAAGATCGCATCATCACAGCAGCAGAAATTGGTGTGATTGCTACCGTGGGGAAATCAATGGTAAAAGTTGCTAAAGTACCCAAAGTAATGATTGTCTCCACAGGAGATGAACTAGTAGAAGTAGATCAAATTCCAGAAGCACATCAGATTAGAAGAAGCAATGCCTTCACGTTGGTTTCGTTACTTGAAAAGCTACAAATAAAAGCAACAACTTCTCATGCTACAGACAATAAGGAACAGCTAAAAGTAAAGATTTTAAATAATTTGAAAACCCACGATATCCTGTTGTTTAGCGGAGCTGTAAGCAAAGGAAAGTTTGATTATCTTCCTGAAGTATTACAGGAACTTGGTGTAGAGAAACAATTTCATCGTGTAGCACAACGACCAGGAAAACCCTTTTGGTTTGGCATTAAAAATCATTTGAATGGAACAAATAAAGCGATATTTGCCTTTCCGGGAAACCCCATTTCGACCTATGTAAATTGTCTGGTATATTTTTATCCTTGGTTTGCAAAATCGGTAGGGTTTACATTGAAGGAGGAAACCGTTATTTTAGCAGAAAATGTGGTGTTTAAGCCTCATCTCACCTATTTCTTACAGGTGAGGGTAGAGGTCAAATACGGACAATTACTAGCAATTCCTATCAAAGGAAATGGATCTGGAGATCTTGCAAGTCTCACCATGGCAGACGGGTTTATTCAACTTCCGCAGGCACAAACAACATTTAAAAAAGGAGCAACCTATCCACTACTGAGGTATCGAAATTCTTAGGAATCAGATTTTAAAACAAAGTAGAATATCTACTGCCAATCACAGAGCGATCGTGAGGAATGTAATTCTCAGAAAAAGGTCTCAAAAGATTTAAAATAGGTCTTTTTTCAATATTTCGTGAGCCTCTCCTAAGGGAGTTGATCGTAAAATGGTTACTTTTAAAAAATGTAAGGATGATTGAAAAATTTTAACTTTAACGGTTAGAATTTCAAAAAATCCATCCCCTAATGAAACATCCTTTATTAAGCTTAAATCACACTGCGAAATGATAATAGATGTTCCATATGACCAACAAGTGAAAGCAAATATTAACACATGAAAACTAATAATTTAAGATTTTAAAATGGGTTTTTCACATATTAACAAACAAGGGAATCCAAAAATGGTAGATGTCTCAGGCAAGCAGATGATTAAAAGGACTGCTGTGGCCAAAGCCACGATGTTTTTAGGAAGAGATATTATTGCTCGTTTTAACCATACTGAATTAATCACGAAAAAAGGACCTGTATTCCAAACTGCTATTATAGCAGGGATTCAAGCAGTAAAAAAGACTTCAGAACTTATCCCTATGTGCCATCCTCTGTTGATCGAAAGTGCAGACATCGACATTCAAATCACGGATGACCAACACATCGAAGTGCGATGTAAAGTAACAATAGAAGGAAAAACAGGAGTAGAGATGGAAGCCCTTACAGGTGCTTCCTCAGCATGCTTAACCATTTATGATATGTGTAAATCGATTTCACAACAAATGGTGATTCAAGAGATAATATTAATTGAGAAATCAGGAGGAAAAACAGATATTAAAAATGACTAAACATCAAAAACACACCAATCTCACAAGGAGGAAAAATGGTAATTTTGCTCCGAATGAAATTGCAATTCTAGGAGCAAAGTGCAGTATAATCACAGACCTAGTTCATCAAGTCTCTGCTAAACTATCGCAGTATAATTTGGCTTACTTTGATGCCTCGCATGCAAAAGAAGTCGAGTCAAATAAGGTATCTGATTTCACATTTCACCACGATGGGAATCTGAAGATTACCACTTCTAGCCTGGTCAACCAATACGTTCAACGGATTCAGTTTTCTCAGTTTGATTATGTGTTTATCAATGGGAATCACTACGCAGGTCAGCAACAGATTGTCATGCTTCATCCAGAGAAAGAGGCGTCGATTCATAAGCGTATTGACCAAATTTCTGATATTCAGTTTTTTATCAAGTTAGATTCAGAAATAGTTCCTTTTGATTGCTTACAAGAGAAATTTCCTCATTGGAAAGAGATTCCTCAATACAACTTGAGTGACACCAGAAAAATTACGGGTCATATTTCTAAAATGATTAGCAATTCAATCCCACCAATCAAAGGATTGGTTTTAACAGGAGGAAAGAGTACTCGGATGGGAGCTGATAAGTCCGAATTAAAGTACCATGGAATTTCTCAAAAAAAGTTTGTCAAAGCATTGCTTTCAAAAAAAGGATTTGAAACCTATTTTTCGGTGGCTGTTCACCAAGGAAGGTCAGACGAAATTTGTGATACTTTTTTCAATTTAGGTCCGTTTGGTGGAATCTGTTCGGCTTTCCAGAAAGACCCGAACTCGGCTTGGTTTGTTCTTGCAACAGACCTTCCTTTCGTCAATGCTCATCTGATCAACCTTCTCTTAGAAAAGAGAGATACTTCAAAGGTAGCGACTGCAGTAAAGGGGAAAAACAAGCAATTTCCTGAGCCCCTGATTACTATTTATGAACCCAAAGCCTATCCTGTATTGCTACAATATCTAGCACAGGGATATTCATGCCCTAGAAAAATGCTTATTAACTCAGATGTTGCTATTGTAGAAGTAGAGGATATGCTAATTCGCAATATCAATACCCCAGAGGAATACAAACAAGCTATCAAAGAACTTACGTGAAACTCTCATAGAGGGTAGTCAAATAAAGGCCAAAACCTCAACAGAATAAAATAATTGAATATTAAATGATTAGCATCAATTTAAACAAATAAAATGTCAGTGAGCAAGTCGGTACTTTTT
>JABSPP010000017.1 GCA_013214275.1 Flavobacteriaceae bacterium | reverse complement strand
CAGTAGTGTAGTGTTCTGGGTTGGTAATTTTTGTTATCAAAATGGAAAAGTATATCTATCAAATTATTTCCCAAATCATCTTGAAATAGGGCACAGAATCAACCGATTACTTCGTATAGCTTATTACTTGTTAAACATTGGTTTAGCAGTTTTCTGTTTGTATGCTATCAAAAATATAGCAACCATAGACGCGATGGTCAGAGAACTGAGTGAAATGATTGGATTCATCTTACTCGTTATTGGGGTATTGCACTTCAATAACATCATCGTAATTTACTTATTACATAAACACATTAAAAATTGATATGATGAACACTAATTATACATTATTATCGTACGTGATCTATCTGCCTGTAAGTATTTTACTTACTACTTATGTATCACATCACTTATTCAAGCATGGGAAGATATTTATGCTGGATATTTTTCATCAGAAAACGGCCATTGCACTGGCGACAAATAAATTATTCAAGATCGGATTTTACTTAGTGAACATTGGATTTGCTATGCGTATCATTAAAGTTTATTTGATAGAAAACACACAACAGTTGGTTGAGGTGTTAAGTGCTAAAATTGGAGGGTTCTCCATATACTTGGGAGTGGTTATGGTTTTGTTCATTCTTTTCTTTTTAAAAGGGAGAAAGGCAAGTAGAAAAACTGTAAAAACCGAAAAAATTGTTTACCATGAAAACAAGTAAATTCATTCATATTATTTATATTATCAACAAAATTTGGTTTGCCATCACGCTGTGTTTGTTCACTACGATAATTCTAGGATTTATTGCTGAGATTGTCTTGGGATATGTTCAAGTTCTGAGTTCTTTGCTCATAATCATCAAATGGAAAACATTCACTAAAAGTGTACAATATAAATTAAAAGTTTACTGGATGATCACTGGCTTGTATTTAGTGCTCTGGCTATTCGATTGGAATTTTTTAAACGATACCTTTTTATACACTATCGGAGTAGGAATCATACCTATGTGTATAGCACTGCACTTTTTAAACATCCTCAGAATCATCAAAAAAGGAGTTCCATTTCCATTGATGCCTACATCAAAATTAAATGAAAATAAAAAACTTAAAAGAGGGATTCGTCAAGTAGAAGACAATACCTATAGTAAATAAAATAACAAAATACGAGTTAATTAACTTAAATTTTAATACATGAAAATAGTCATTGCAGGAGGAACAGGATATTTAGGTCAGTTATTGTCAACTCATTTTCTAAAAGATTCAAACAATACAGTATTCATCCTATCCAGATCAAGGAGAGCAAATGAAGGGAACTTGTATTATCTCAAATGGAACGGGAAAACAAGAGGATCTTGGACTACATCTTTGGAGAACACAGATGTATTAATCAACCTCACAGGAAAATCTGTTGATTGTAGATACACAAAAAAGAACAGAAAAGAAATTTATGCAAGCCGGATTGAAAGTACACATCTGCTTTGCCAAACAGTATTGGAGCTAGAAAATCCTCCAAAAGTGTTTATTCAGTCTTCATCAGCAACCATTTATCGTCATTCAGAAGACACTCTTATGACCGAGAACAAAGGCGAAATTGGAAACGACTTTTCTATGGATGTTTGTAAGAAATGGGAGGCGGTATTTAATTCCTACGATCTGTCTAGAACAAAAAAAATCATCACAAGAACATCCATCGTCATGGGAAACAGTGGTGGAGCCTTACCTATTTTAAAAACACTAGTGATGCTGGGATTTGGAGGGAAGCAGGGAGATGGCAACCAGTTTGTTAGTTGGATTTCTGAAGAGGATTACATTCGATCCGTTGTTCATTTAATCTATCAGAAAGAAGGAGTGTATAACATCTGTGTTCCCAATCCTCTGAAAAATGAAACATTCCAACGGAAATTAAGAATGAAATTAGGCATCTTCTTCGGATTAAATATGCCTAAGTGGATGCTAAAGATAGGAGCTAAAATGATAGGAACAGAACCCGAACTCATCTTAAAAAGTAGAAGAGTATATCCTGAAAAATTGCTAAAAACGGGGTTTATTTTTAAAACCAATAACTTCGATGCATTTGCCATTTAAAGTTATGGTACTATTTCTAATGCTAAATAACTCAGTTAAAATGAGTAAAAAAGACTCTTCTATTAAGAAATGTTCTATGACTACATATTTCGTCGATACTGGCCACCCACTTCAAAAAGCGCTGAGGTAATCTGCCCAAGAGAACAAACCTTAGTAGCTTCCATTAATTTTTCAAAGATATTTTTATTTTGGATAGCTGCTTGCTGAACGAGTCTTAGCTGCTCTGTTACCTGATCTTTATTTACCTTATGAAGGTCTTCTTTAGTCCTGATTTGAAATTTCTTTTCATCTTCAGCAGCTCGAATCACTTCTGCTGGCTGTATCGTCGGAGAGCCTTTCGAGCTTAAGAAAGTGTTTACACCAACAATAGGAAACTCTCCGGTGTGCTTTAGTGTCTCGTAATACAGACTTTCCTCTTGAATTTTTGACCGTTGATACATGGTCTCCATAGCACCTAAAACACCTCCGCGTTCTGTGATTCTATCAAATTCTAATAAAACAGCTTCCTCAACCAAGTCTGTTAACTCTTCAATAATAAACGAACCCTGAATTGGATTTTCATTTTTTGTCAATCCCAGTTCTTTGTTGATAATTAACTGAATGGCCATAGCTCGTCGCACCGACTCTTCTGTGGGTGTTGTAATGGCTTCATCATAAGCATTTGTATGCAAAGAATTGCAATTGTCATAAATGGCGTATAGTGCTTGAAGCGTAGTTCTAATGTCATTAAAATCAATTTCTTGAGCGTGTAACGAGCGTCCAGAAGTTTGAATATGATACTTTAACATTTGCGCTCTAGAATCAGCCTTATATCTATATTTGAGCGCTTTAGCCCATATTTTACGAGCAACGCGTCCGATAACCGCATACTCAGGATCAATCCCATTAGAGAAAAAGAAAGACAGGTTAGGACCAAATTTATTGATATCCATTCCTCTCGATAAGTAGTATTCTACATAGGTAAATCCATTGGCTAGGGTAAATGCCAATTGCGTGATTGGATTGGCGCCAGCCTCTGCAATATGATAACCCGAAATAGAAACCGAATAAAAGTTTCTCACTTGTTTTTCAATAAAATATTCCTGCACATCACCCATCAATCTCAGCGCAAATTCCGTAGAAAAAATACAAGTATTTTGTGCTTGATCCTCCTTTAAAATATCCGCTTGTACTGTCCCGCGAACTTGTGACAAGGTCTGGGCTTTGATTTTCTTATAAACATCTGATGGCAGCACTTGGTCACCTGTTAAGCCCAATAGCATCAATCCCAAGCCATTATTTCCCTCCGGGAGTACTCCCTGATAGGTAGGCCGCTCAAAACCATTGCGGTCATAAACTTCCTGTAGTTTGGCTTCTACCTGTCGCTCTAGGTTGTTTTTTATGATGTATTTTTCGCAGTTTTGATCGATTGCAGCATTCATAAAAAATCCTAGCAACATTGGAGCTGGACCATTAATCGTCATACTCACTGAAGTCATTGGATGACTCAAATCAAAACCAGAGTACAATCTTTTGGCATCATTTAAACAGCATATGGAGACACCAGCGTTTCCTATTTTCCCATAAATATCTGGTCGATAACCTGGATCATGACCATAAAGCGTAACACTATCAAAAGCAGTAGAAAGACGTTTGGCATCCATTCCTAAACTCACATAATGAAAACGCCTATTGGTTCGCTCTGGCCCACCTTCACCAGCAAACATTCGGGTAGGATCCTCACCAGTTCTTTTAAAGGGATACAGTCCAGAAGTAAATGGAAATTCTCCAGGGACATTCTCTTGTGCGTTCCATCTCAGAAGATCACCCCAAGCTTTATATTTAGGTAAGGCCACTTTTGGAATATCTGAATGTGATAAAGATTGAGTATGAGTATTAATATTGATTTCCTTATCTCTAACTTTAAAAGTATAAACAGGGTCTTTATAACGTTGAATCTTATCCTTCCAGCTTAAGATTATTTCCCAGTAGTAAGAATCTAAATTCATTTTAACACGTTCAAACTCTGCCAACAGTAAGGTCAAAAAATCTTGGTTTTCGTCATTCGTTGCTCTGCGAAGACGGTCTTCTTCTATACCAAACTTCGTCAGCTGCAATTGAGTATCGGTGACAGACTCCATTGTCTTAAGTATTCCATAGAGTGTCTGAGCGATATTCACCTGTGCATCTACCCGCTGATCATAGGCTCTATTGTTTTCGGCAATTTCTGATAAATAGCGTGTCCTCGCTGGTGGAATTACAAAAATCTTTTCAGACATTTCTTTGGTGATCTCAAAGGAAGATGTCAGATCTGCACGGGTTTTTTCAACTAATTGATCCATGATAGCCTTGTACAAACCATTCATACCAGGGTCATTAAACTGAGAGGCAATAGTGCCATAAACAGGCAAATCATCCATGTGAACATCCCAAAGGTTATTGTTGCGCATGTACTGTTTTTTTACATCACGCAATGCATCTAAAGCTCCACGTTTATCAAATTTATTAACAGCCACCAAATTGGCAAAGTCCAACATATCAATCTTTTCAAGTTGAGTGGCAGCGCCAAACTCGGGAGTCATCACATATAGAGAAATGTCAGAATGTTCAATGATTTCAGTGCCAGACTGGCCAATTCCTGAAGTTTCTAAAATAATTAAATCAAATTCGGCAGCCTTGAGAACTTCAACAGCTTCATGAACATATTTTGATAATGCCAAATTAGATTGGCGTGTGGCTAGAGAACGCATATAAACCCTAGGGCTGTTGATAGCGTTCATCCGAATACGATCACCAAGTAGAGCTCCACCAGTTTTTCTTTTTGACGGATCTACAGAAATTATCCCGATGGTTTTCTTGGGGAAATCAATTAAAAATCTCCTGACTAACTCATCTACTAAACTCGATTTCCCTGCACCACCTGTTCCAGTAATTCCCAATACTGGTGTTGATGATGTTTTATTTTTTATGTGTATGCTATCTAAAGCCTTACTAGCTATCTCGGGGAAGTTTTCCGCAGATGAAATAATACGAGCGATACTGGGTGTTAGATCAATTTTTTTTGACTCGGTAAGATTGAAATGCGTAGCATTCATCAACTGATCCACTTCACCATTTAAGACATCTCCAATAGCAAAATCAGACCGCTGAACTAAATCATTGATCATCCCTTGTAACCCCATTTTCCGACCATCGTCGGGAGAGTAGATTCGTGTAATTCCATAATCCATCAAATCTTTGATTTCTTCAGGAAGAATGACACCACCACCACCACCAAAAATATTGATATGACCTACTCCTTTTTCCTGTAAAAGATCATACATGTACTTAAAGTACTCGTTATGTCCGCCTTGGTAAGAAGTTATTGCTATGGCGTTCACATCCTCTTGAATGGCACAATGGACAACCTCTTCAACACTGCGGTCGTGACCCAAGTGAATGACCTCTACTCCAGTAGCCTGAATAATCCTTCTCATAATATTGATTGCCGCATCATGACCGTCAAAAAGAGAAGCTGCAGTGACAATTCTTACTTTGTGCTTAGGTTTGTAAGGAGTAATTTGTTCCATTCGTAAAAAAAGACTGAATTTAGGCTTGCAATTTATGAAATTTTCAAAAAACAGTTGTTTTTTTTGAAGTGATAAAAACAAATCCATTCAAAAAATAAATATCTTTGTTTGAGATTAAAGAAAATGAATTCATGACCTTCCAAGAGCAAATCCAACAAGGCATTCCAGATGTTTTGCCCGCAAAAAAAAAGTATGACGAATCCATCAATCATGCACCAAAGCGAAAAGAAATTTTAAGTAATGATGAGAAGGTGCTAGCATTGCAGAATGCACTGCGTTATTTTGATCCAAAACACCATACTGAACTCCTACCCGAATTCAGGGAGGAATTAGAATGTTATGGGCGAATTTATATGCATCGATTTCGTCCAGATTACAAAATGTATGCGCGACCCATTGATGAATATCCTGGGAAGTCTGCTCAGGCAAAAGCCATCATGCTCATGATCCAAAATAATCTCGATCACGCGGTCGCTCAACATCCACATGAATTGATTACTTATGGAGGAAATGGGGGTGTTTTCCAAAATTGGGCACAATACCTACTAACGATGAAATACCTGTCTGAAATGAATGACAAGCAAACGTTGGTCATGTATTCGGGGCATCCCATGGGATTATTTCCTTCCAATAAAAACGCACCAAGAGTGGTCGTGACCAATGGAATGATGATCCCTAACTATTCTTCATCAGATGATTGGGAAAAATTTAATGCGTTAGGTGTTACTCAATATGGTCAAATGACTGCGGGGAGTTATATGTATATCGGTCCTCAAGGCATTGTACACGGAACCACTATTACTGTATTAAATGGATTTAGGAAAATTGGAAAATCTCCTAAGGGAAACTTGTTTGTAACTGCTGGGCTCGGAGGTATGAGTGGAGCACAACCCAAGGCAGGAAATATCGCAGGATGTATTACTGTATGTGCTGAAGTAAATCCAAAAATCACCCAAATTCGCCTTGATCAGCAATGGATTGATGAGAAAATTACGGATATCAATCAATTAGTCACTCGAGTTCGAAGAGCCAAAGAAAATCAAGAAACGGTCTCTCTAGCGTATTTAGGAAATGTGGTAGAGGTATGGGAGATGTTTGATAAGGAGCACATACACATCGATCTTGGATCGGATCAAACATCCTTACACAACCCTTGGGCTGGTGGATATTATCCTGTAGGCATGTCTTTTGAAGCATCGAATCAGATGATGTCGGAAGATCCTGAACTGTTTAAAGAGAAAGTAAAGGAATCTTTAAGGCGTCATGCGGCAGCAGTTAACAACCACACTGCAAAAGGAACATATTTTTTTGATTATGGAAATGCGTTTTTATTGGAAGCAAGTAGAGCAGGAGCTGATATTATGGCGGAAAATGGAATAGATTTTCGCTATCCTAGCTATGTACAAGATATCATGGGACCCATGTGTTTTGATTATGGCTTTGGTCCTTTTCGATGGGTATGTGCCTCGGGAAACCCAGAAGATTTAAAAAGAACAGACCAGATCGCCTGTGAGGTACTAGAAGAAATTAAGAGAAACTCTCCGTCAGAAATTCAGCAACAAATGGCCGATAATATCCAATGGATTCAAGGAGCTCAGGAAAATAAACTTGTAGTCGGTTCACAAGCAAGGATCTTGTATGCAGATGCCCAAGGAAGAATTGAAATTGCTGAGGCATTCAACAAAGCCATCAAAAGAGGTGAAATTGGTCCAGTGATCTTGGGGAGAGATCATCACGATGTTTCAGGAACAGATTCACCCTACAGAGAAACTTCAAATATTTATGATGGCTCTAAATTTACTGCAGACATGGCCATTCACAATGTTATAGGAGATAGCTTTCGTGGTGCTACATGGGTATCCATTCACAATGGGGGAGGAGTCGGATGGGGAGAGGTGATCAATGGTGGTTTTGGCATGCTTCTTGATGGTAGTAAGAAAGCCTCAAAAAAGTTAAAATCTATGTTATTTTGGGATGTAAATAACGGTATATCTAGAAGAAGTTGGGCTAGAAATGACGAAGCCATATTTGCCATTAAGCGCGCCATGACGAGAGAAAAGAAATTAAAAGTGACGCTTCCGAATAAAGTGAACAAGAGATTAATTAACAACATACAAATGATCAGATTATGAAACTCTTAAAATTGTACCCACTCCTTTTGCTAATAGTTTTGTCGTCCTGTAGCTCTGTGAAAGTAACCTCGGATTATGACACTAGAGCTGAATTCAAAACGTACAAAACTTTTGCATTTTACAAAAAAGGAATTGACAAAGCAAAAATCTCTGACCTTGATAAAAAGAGAATTATGAGAGCAATAGAAAAAGAATTAGTCGCCAAAGGATATACAAAATCTTCTAATCCTGATTTTTTAGTGAGTATTTTCACCAAATCTAGAGAACGTGTGAGCATTAATAACAACAACAATTTTGGTTGGGGATGGGGATATAATCCTTGGTTAGGAATGAATCAAAATATTAGAGTAAACCAATATACCGAAGGAACATTGTTTATAGATATTATCGATAAACATAAAAATGAATTAATATGGCAGGGAATTGGTTCTGGTGCCATGAGAATGAAAAATCCAAAGAAAAAAGAAAAAAGGGTGAATACATTTGTCAAAGAGATATTATCTGATTATCCTCCTGAGGGCTAAGCAGAAAAATAACCTGATAGACGTTGTTGCAACAACGTCTTTTTTTATCAACGTATCTTGAATTTTTCTTCTTCTCAAAAAAATGGTTGAAATTCACTTGTATATTATCACTTTTTTGATCGAAGCATCGCTCTGATCTCCAAAAAATGTATTATCTACACACGTTAAAATACTTTTGGTCCAAAACAAAGAGTCAATATGAGTTCTTTTTAGTAGCGTAAATAATTCCATTGATGGGTTAGGAGTTTCTTATAAATATGTGATATTTTTGCAGGGATGTACAACAAACGAGTAGAACTCACAGAAGAAGATTTTTACCTCAACGATCAAGGATACAAGGTTTTTACTGAGGTTTACCATCTAAAAAGAGGTTACTGCTGTCAAAGTGGGTGTAAACACTGTCCCTATGGCTATGATAAAAAGAGAGGGTCTTAAAAATTGACATGATCCTGAACGGAAAATCACCTTTGCCAGTATTGCAAAATAGCTATCCTAACCTTTCTCTAAGCTCTTTAAAATAGTTAAAGGCTTTCAGTAATCTGCTCCCATACCAGCTAAACATCTCGCCATCAACAAAAACTGTTGTTGCATATGGTGTAAACCGATTGATTTCCAGCGCATGTTCTTTTTTGAAAGGATAAGGTTCAGAAGAAAGAAAAATCAAATCAAGATCACTTTCGATCTTTATTTTTTTTAGTTCAACTTTTGGATAGCGTTCTCTAGACTGATAGATATTCTGGTATTTATTCATCTCAAGAAGATGATGAGTAAAAGTAGTATGCCCGGCTACCATCCAAGGATTTCTCCAGATGAAGTACACTATTTTTAGTGGTTTTTTATCCTTGACGTAAGATTGAAAATCTTTAATTTTAAATTTAAGTGTATCAACCATAGTAGAGGCTTCATCTTGCTTGTCAAATAAATTCCCATATTCCTGAATCAATTTTAAAGTATCTCCTATAGTGTAAATTTCTGAAACATGAACAGGGCAAATCTGCGAACATACTTCAACAATATCTTTGGTATTCTCTTCTTTATTACATAGAATAATATCGGGATTTAAGTCTATTATTTTTTGAACTTTGATATTCTTGGTGCCACCCACTATTGTTTTTCTCTGTCTTGCACGGTACGGATGCACACAGAACTTCGTTACTCCTACAATTTTGTCTTCAAGACCAAGGTCAAAGAGTAATTCAGTTTGACTTGGAACAAGGCTGATAATCCTTTTAGGCGGACGTTTAAAGTTTAGGGTATAATCGATCTCTTCAATTTGCACTTATCTCAGAATTTCTTGCATTTCTCTCTGTAATTCAGAAGCTTTTTTTGCTGCTTCTTCAGCAAAATCCTCTCTATTAGACGCATGGATGATCCCGCGAGAAGAGTTGATTAATAAACCAACCTGTTTGTTCATTCCATATTTACAAACCTCTCTGAGATTTCCTCCTTGAGCACCAACACCCGGTACAAGGAGGAATGCATTGGGGACAATTTTTCTAATCTCTGTTAGATACGCAGCTTTGGTTGCACCAATAACGTACATTAGATTTTTGGAATTCTTCCACACTTTAGAAACAGTCAATACTTCTTTATATAATTCCTGATGATCTACTTTTTTAACCTGAAAATCATACGCCCCTTGGTTAGAAGTTAGTGCAAGTAAAACGGTGTGTTTATTGTCAAAAGCCAAAAATGGCTCAACAGAGTCTTTACCCATGTAAGGAGCAACAGTAACACTGTCAAAACCCATATCTTCAAAAAACGCCCTGGCATACATCGATGCGGTATTACCAATATCACCTCTTTTAGCGTCAGCAATAGTGAAAATAGCTGGATGATGAAGGTTGAGGTAATCAACTGTTTTTTTCAGAGATCTCCAACCATCAACTCCATAGGCTTCATAAAATGCAGTATTGGGTTTATAGGCTACACACAAGTGATGGGTAGCATCAATAATCGCCTTGTTAAATTCGAAAATAGGATCTTCCCTCTCCAATAAAAAAGACGGAATCTTATTCAGATCAACGTCCAACCCGATACATAAAAACGACTTCTTTTTCTGAATCTGAGCGTAGATTTCTGCTGTGGTCATGTATTCCTTTAAAAGTTGTACAAAGGTACGTTTTTTTGGGACTTTCCACTATATTTGTGATATATCACGTCTACATGATTCGTTACATCATAAGGAAACTTTTTTATGGATTTCTCACTCTTTTCGGTGTTGTAACAGTCATTTTTTTACTCTTTAATATTCTTCCAGGCGATCCAGCAAGAATGATGTTAGATCAACGAGAAGACTCAGAACAACTAGCGAACATTCGCAAAAAATATGGTTTTGATCAATCAAAAGTTAAGCAATATAGCTATTATCTAAACGATTTATCACCATTATCACTACATTCTCACAACACAGATGATTATACCTTCCTAGACAACAACAGATATACATACACCCCACTTTTTTCTATGGGAAATACAAGTTTAGTATTAAAATATCCTTACCTCAGAACTTCCTTTCAAAAAAATGGTAAGCGAGTCTCAGAGGTCATCGCAGAAACCCTTCCCAATACAGCAATTCTAGCTGTTTTTGCTATTGCTATTGCCATGACTTTGGGAATTGTTTTAGGGGTATTATCAGCCGTTTACAAAGACACTTTTTTCGACCGAATAACCTCCGTAATCAGCACTTTAGGAATGAGTGTACCCTCCTTTTTTTCTGCTATTTTATTTGCGTGGATCTTTGGCTTTGTTTTACACGAAGCCACAGGATTGGAAATGACAGGCAGTTTATACGTTGTTGATGATTTTGGTGAGAGGAGTTACATCCAGTGGAAGAATTTAATCCTCCCTGCAATAGTATTAGGAATTCGTCCGCTAGCCGTTGTCATTCAGCTCATGCGCAATTCGCTACTAGAAATTTTAAGTATGGACTATATAAGAACTGCAAAAGCCAAAGGGCTAACGATGTTTCAAGTCATTAAAAAGCATGCGCTAAAAAATGCGTTAAATCCCGTAATCACAGCAATATCTGGGTGGTTTGCCTCCATGTTAGCAGGAGCAGTTTTTGTGGAATACATCTTTAACTGGAACGGTTTGGGTAAAGAAATTGTCAATTCTCTAAATACATTAGACCTCCCGGTAATTATGGGAAGTGTATTAGTGATTGCAACACTGTTTATTACCATTAATATTTTAGTAGATATACTCTACAGTTGGTTAGATCCAAGAATTCGCTTACAGTCATAGAAAATAGTATGATTCGTTGTCGTTGTAGACTTGTATCTGAGTCGCGAAGTATTTTGATCTAGTTTTTCTGTAGTAGTACGATTAAGGAATCTCCAAGCAGTAAATTTTAGGAGACGATCATTAGATGACAAAAGGGGGAAAAAGGTATACATTGGACGATTTTCTCAATTTCTGGTGAATTCACAGATATGTAGTGCTGAACAAAAGGAAGATATCTCCTACCTTAAGTCACTAAAATAACTGATAAAATGTAGCAAAAGACTTCAAAAAATAAGTACTTTAGTCCAACTAAACACACGTTATTATGAGAAAAAATATTGTTGCAGGAAACTGGAAGATGAATTACAATATCGAGCAAACTCAGCAATTAATCAACGACCTAAAAACCTCCTTAGAGCGAGTGACATACAGTGCAAGAGTACTTGTAGCACCAACATTTGTTAACCTTTCAGCAGCAGTATCCAGTACAAAAGGAACATCCATAGAAGTAGCTGCGCAAAACGTCCATCAAGCAGAAAGCGGTGCCTATACAGGTGAGATTTCTGCCGATATGCTTCAATCTGTCGGAGTGAAAACAGTGATTATTGGACATTCCGAAAGACGAACCTATTTTGAAGAAGACGACACTCTGCTCAAAGAAAAGGTAAAGACAGCTCTTGCAAAAGGAATGGAAATTATTTTTTGCTTCGGCGAACAGCTAGACGAAAGGAAATCAGGAAATCACTTCTCGGTAGTAGAAAGTCAGTTAAAAAATGTGTTATTCGATCTAGACGTCAATCAATGGAAACAACTCGTACTTGCCTATGAGCCTGTATGGGCAATTGGCACAGGAGAAACCGCAAGTCCAGCACAAGCTCAAGAGATGCATGCTTTCATCAGAAACTTAATTTCCAAAGCCTACGGAGAGGTAGTAGGAAACAGCATTTCCATCCTTTATGGAGGAAGCGTAAAGCCAGCAAATGCAGAAGAAATCTTTTCTAAGGCAGACGTAGATGGAGGGTTAATTGGAGGAGCATCACTAAAGTCAGCCGATTTCACAGCCATTGTCACAGCATCAAAATCCTAAATTCAAATCAGATCAATAGGATAAATACATGGATTTTTTTTTGGGCGTTCCCTTTCAGGTCGCGCTATCCGCTGTAATCTAATTTTGTAACTGTTTTTTCCATGATTGTCGTATTTGTATGATATTGATGGAAAGATAAACACTTAACTTTGGTTTAGATAGTACAAACATAAGGGCTAACGCAGCATTAAAGCAACTCTATGCCATTTCTGATGTTAAACAATTTAATCGAAGGGCGATAGCCAAGGGTTTTATTCCCCGAGGCTTGCCTCGAAATGATTAAAATAGTTTCCTTTGAATACTTCGTGGGCTTGCCCCGAGGTAGTTGATTAAAAATGGATTTTTACACGACGATACAAAATATAACACTAGCATCCGAAACTTTTTGAATTTAGTTAGAAATGTCCTTCAATCCCAGTAAATAGGTTACAATTTAGTCTTTTACCCTGAAAATAAGTCGTCTTTGAAATGTATGTCCATTTGTGAATTTGTAGAAATTTTCTTAGCTCCTTCCTTTACCTGATTGCACACATAATCTAACGTGAGATAGTGATACAAGCAAAATCGTATTTTTTCGGCTAAATTTGAGAAAGCCTTACTTGTTTTGTCTATAGTTCTTCTGATCAGTTCAAGTAACAGATAATTTATCAAAGCCACATATATTTGTGATTTAACAGCATTTTCACTAGTACCCCAAAAGGTTTTTACCTGTAGGTTTTGCTTGAGTGATTTGAAAAACAACTCAATGTCCCAACGTTTTTTATACAGTTCGGCTATGGTATTGTAATTCCAATCAAGTTGGTTGGTGATGATTGCTATGACCTTGTTTTCATCTATCTTTTGAGGCTTCTGGAGTTTTGATGAAAAAGTAATTGAAAGTGAAATC
>JABSPP010000169.1 GCA_013214275.1 Flavobacteriaceae bacterium | reverse complement strand
AGGAGCTGGATACTCGTTTGTCTAAACAGTAAAGGCTTGGAACACCAAATGCATTCTTTTTTATATGCAACCATCTTAAAGGAAGATCCGTGTGCTTTGTTATGCTCTTTAAGAATTCCTCTTTCTCCGACTTTTTCACAATCCACTGAGCATGAGTGTTTCCAACAGAACTGTAAATATACGCTCTTGTGATTGTCGTAGTACACGTAAAGGCTTGACCCTTAAAATGGACGACTCCTTCTGTTGCTGAGTTAAGGGTACAATCGAATTTTTTGGGAGCAAAAAACCGCCTGTTTTGTTGCTGTACCACCGCTTTATACGTGGCTTCTTTCATACTCCACAATCGCCAAACACTCTTAAAAGGATGTTCCGAATTGTAAATCAGCGCTTGTTCTTGGGATGAAAATTGCTTGTGTAAAAAACCCTTTCGTTGCCAGTTACTCTGAGTCTTGGCAAGAGACAGATCGATGATGTCATTGCCAATCACGAAGCTAATTTACTTTCAATAATTTCTATCGCCGCTTTTACAGAGAGCATTTTCTCCATAGAATCATTGTCGATTTCAATATCAAACTCATCTTCAACATCCAATATCACATCGACTAAATTAGCAGAGTTGATCTTTAGATCATTGATAAAGTCAGTGTCCTCAGTGAGGTTGTGAAAAGCTTCTTCGTCTTGAATATAAGGTTGGACAATTTTTTTTAGCGTCGTAATGAATTCTTCTCGGGTCATATTATGATTTATATCTTCTAAAAATAAGACATCCATTCACATCACCAAAACCAAAACTTGCTTTTGCAATGATATTTAGCTCTGTTTTCCTTTTTTGTGTGGGAATTTTTTCTGAATCGATCAGTTTACTAATCTCTGGATGTACATCTTCGCCATTGATATTTGGAAATAAGAACTGGTGTTTTAACTGTAAAACTGTAGCCACAGATTCTATGGTGCCAGCGGCTGCCAAACAATGGCCTATCATCGATTTTAAAGAATTGATATACGGAAAATCGCTCCCTTTTCTTTGAAGGGCAATCGTCCAATTTTCAATTTCTGTAGGGTCTTTAATCGTTGCTGTTAAGTGCCCGTTAATCGCATCAATTTGATCGGGTAAAATCTTTGCATCTTTCATCGCATTGGTGATGCATTTTTGTACCGCTTCTGAGTTGGGTGCCGTCATCGTCCCTCCGTTGCGCTGTCCCCCCGAATTGATGTCTCCTCCCAAAACTTCCGCGTAAATATTCGCTCCTCGCTCCATCGCTGATTCTAAAGATTCTAAGACCAAAGCGCCAGCGCCGCTCCCGGGTACAAATCCAGAGGCCGTTTCACTCATAGGGCGTGAACCTTTTTCTGGTGTATCATCATGTTTATAGGTCATCACACGCATGGCATCAAAACCTCCCCAGATATACGCTCCATCATCACTACACGCTCCTACTAGCATGCGTTTGGCTTTGCCTCGTTGAATGCGCTCAAATCCCATGTAAATTGCTTCTGTTCCAGTGGTACAGGCCGATGAATTGGTGGTCACTTGATTTCCCAGACCGAGAATTCCGCCTAAATAGGCAGAGATCCCACTTGCCATCGTCTGAATGACCACGGTACTTCCCAAACGTTTTACCTTTTTATCATCCAATTTGTAAATGGCCTCTCGGAATTTTTCAATTCCAGAAGTTCCTGTTCCAAAGACCATTCCCGTATCATAATCAACAAGAGTTTCGGCATGTACAGAAAAACCAGCATCTTTCCACGCATCGATTCCCGCCATGCAACCGTACAAAATTCCAGAACTATTGAATCCTCGCAATTGCAGCGGCGTTAAATATTGACTTTTGAGTTCCTCAGAAACGTCAGGGATTCCACCAATACAACACGAGAAATTCAGGTCTTTTAAATTCTGGTGGAAGGTAATTCCTGAGATTCCTTGCTGAATGGCTTTTAAAAAATGATCTAAGCCAACTGCATTCGGCGCCACAACACCCATGCCTGTAATCACAACTCTATTTCTTGTTGGTGGTTCACCCATCTTCCTTGCTATTCTGATGTTAACATTCCCGCAATCGTTCCCCTAGAGACCAATTCATTTTTTGCATTGAACATTTGAACCTTGCATTTGAGTTTATTAAAGCGGAAATAGATTTTTTCTGAGATCACTTTGACTTTTTCACCTGGAAAAACAGGTAAGAAAAAATCGACTTCATTTGACGTAAGCGCGATTTTTGGTTTCTCTACCTCAGAAATTTGGTCCTTTAACAAATAGATTCCCAAACAAACCAACCCAATTTGCGCCATTACTTCTGTTAAAATCACTCCTGGAGTAACTGGATTATCTTTAAAGTGCCCTTGGTAGAAATACTCGTCTTCTTTGAATATATAAAACCCTTCTGCTCCATTTTCTGAGACCTTAGTCAGTTTGTCCACGAATAAAAACGGTGGCGAATAGGGTAGCAGCGCTATAATTTCATACTTTTTCAAATACTTTCTTTTTGGTACACACGAATCCAGTCAACATACATAAATTGAGGAAATATACTGGTTTTGTCAGGTCTTCCTGCATAGGTTCCGCCAACAGCAATATTGAGCAAAAGGAAAAATTCTCGATGGAACTCTGAAAATTCTTTCCCTGTAATATCCAACGAAGCGTAGGCTTTACCATCTAAGAGCCAAGAAATGTGTTCTTCATTCCAATCGAGTTCAAAAATGTGAAACGCATTCGCAAAAATTCCTTCTTTTAGTTGATACGATTTTGCGCCCATCTGCTTGTGTTTTCCTTTGAGATCCGCATAATGGAGGTTGGCCTCAACAACGGCATCGTCTTCGGTTCCATAAAGCTCCAAAATATCAATTTCTCCACAAAATGGCCATGGTGTATCGCCTCCATTTTCATCAATATTCTTTCCCAACATCCAGAACGCAGGCCAGATTCCCTGACTGAATGGCAATTTGATTTTAGCCACAATCTTCCCGTATTTAAACGTGTATTTTCCTGCTGTATGTAATCTTGCTGAGGTGTACTGATTGTACCCATGCACGTCACTCTTGTGGATGGCTTTGATCACCAATTGGTTATTTTCTATGTAGGCATTGTCGGTATTATTGGTATAGCGCTGCCATTCTTCGTTAAAACGCCCTGCTTTTTCCACTTGTCGACTCCACTTAGTTTCATCTAAGGTTTCACCGTTGAATTCATCTGACCAGATGAGATTCCAATCGTTTCCTATTTGATCGTCTCTTTTCACTGTGTATTATTAACTTAAACTTTCTCCTCCATCTACTTTGAGTATGGTTCCATTGATCCAACTGGCCTCATCCTTGGACAGCAAATACACCACATTCGCCACATCTTTAGGTAGGGTTAATCGACTAAATGGGTTTCTTTTGACGGCAAATTCTTTGAGCTGATCGCTTCCGGGAATCATTCTCAAGGAGGCGGTATCTGTAACTCCTGCTTGGATGCAGTTGGCTCGTATCCCAAATGAGGCAAACTCTAAGGCGATGTTCCTCGTGATGGCCTCCAAAGTACCTTTTGCTGCTGAAACCGCCGCATAGTTTTTCCATGCTTTGGTATTTCCCTCACTGGTAAAGCTAATCACACGGGCATCGTCCGCAAATATATTTGCGTTAAAGAGATCTTTAACCCAGTCATACAGGCTAATTCCCATGGCGTGAATGGTGAGTTGAAAGTCGTCTGTCTTTAGATGAGGCGTATCTTTAGAAATCATTGGTTTTAGATTTCCTTTGGCAACACTATGTACAAAGGTCTTTATCTTTCCTCCTTGCAATTCTTGACATAGTTCTTTGATCACCGTTGCTCTTTTTTCAGGGTGAAAAACATCTACATTATAACTGGCAAAATCAACACCCATAGAAATTATTTTATCAAATGCTTCTTTGACCTCTGCTCGCTGTACTCTGCTATTTCTGTGTACAATACAGATGTTCATTCCATGCTTTGCCAATTTTTTTGCGGTTGCCAATCCTAGCCCACTTGATCCACCAAGAATCAAAGCCCATTCATTTTTATTTTTGAATTCTTTTACCATGCGATTAATATTCGTTGTGCTGAAAATCCAGGGCCAAAACTTAACATCACTCCTTTTTCTCCTTGTTCCCGATCACCATCCATAAATCGTTCTAGAACGTATAAAACGGTGGCGCTTGACATGTTTCCATACAGCCGTAAAACTTCTTTGGTATCGTCAATATTCTTTCCTAAAGATCCGAATAACTCTTCTACAGTTTGTACGATCTTCTTTCCCCCAGGGTGAAAAATCAGATGATCAATGTCTTCAATGGTTAGATTATTTCTCTCTAAAAATGGGTGAATAATTTCTGGAAAATGGGTAGAAATTGTTTCTGGAACAGATTTATCTAAGATCATTTGCAATCCTGTGTTCACCAACTTAAACCCCATCATGTGTGTTGTATGGTAGAAATGATACATGGATTGGTCTAAAATTTTGGGACCTTGATCCTCGCCATAAGAAGATAAAATAACGCTGGCTGCTCCGTCTCCAAAAATCGCTGCACTGACAATATTCACCATAGAAAAATCAT
>JABSPP010000168.1 GCA_013214275.1 Flavobacteriaceae bacterium | reverse complement strand
TTGTATGATATTGATGGAAAGATAAACACTTAACTTTGGTTTAGATAGTACAAACATAAGGGCTAACGCGGCATCCAGATCAACTTTTGGATTTCATATAATTTGACTAACCAATTGATACATTTCAAAAAGCTAAAACAAATAATGTTCCAAACTTATAAGGATGCATACAGTCGAAGATTTTCAGTATCAGGTTCTACATGTTGTAAATCACCATAAGGTTTAATAAGTGGTTTTAAAACACATAAAACAGTCACCTTCCCTTTAATCACCAGTTGATTTCCTTTCACAACCGATCTCCATCTGAACTTTTCCAGCGGAATGTTATAAGCACTCATTACCTTAGAGAGTTCCTCATCTTTCTCAATCCAATCCATGATCTCTTCTGGCATTTTAAATACAGGCATTGGATCATCCGAGTTGGTATAGTCAAATTCAAATTTTACAGGAATACTAAATCGCTTTTTGTAAGGATCGCCTACATACCTTTCCTTTTCGTTGTTTAAGGCGTTGTACCAATCAATTTCCTTTTCTTCGGGGTATTTTCTGGCAATTTCCTTAGACAAGTCGGTCATTCCAGGAGAGTGAGCATAGGGATAGAACACATAGTAAGGTTTTGCTAAATAGTGTGCTGAAAATTCACCTCCAAATACATCTACATAATACGAAGCAAAAACGTTGGGCACCTCGTCTGCAACAAAAGCATCTCTCAAGGTTTTCATCAAACTTTCGTCATTTCCAAGCCCTTGGGAGTGAAATACAATTTTAGTCTCCTTTTTAATTCCCTCTTCAAGGGTTGGCAACTCTCCCAAAGTTATCGCCTTTCGCAATCGCTCAGAAGTAACGTTACTACTTTTAATTAAAGTTTCAAAGTCCAAACCCTCCCACGGATTGTACTTGGCAACAATATGCAGTTCTCCATAAGTAGTGCCATCATAATTTTTATTCAGCCAACTGAAGATTTCTTGCATAGAAAATGCGTGATCTACCACTTCAAATTCCTTTTCAAGAAAATAATTTCTGGCACTCTTGTAGAATTTCTGCTTTCCATGATCAATCCCTGTAATAAATACAACAGGTTTGCGGTACACAACTTCTTTAACAATTTCTTTTTCATTAACGACTGTGTTACTGGCAATAACAGCTCCCTTTTTTGCAGGCTTTTTAGTGTCGCAGTTCGTCAACAGACCTGCTGCAAAAAATAATCCCATGATGACAGTTGCTTTTGTGAATCCTTTTTTCATACGTTCTAGATTTTAATGGTTACTACGTTATTTAATGATGAAATGATATTGATTGTTTTTATGGACATTTTAGGCAGCCTTTCTATGATTTTTATGTTGAATTATTCGGTCTTTTTCTTTGTGCATTGTGTAACAATATTCCCATTTTAGTTAATTGGTAGCATTTGCTTTAAATAGTTGAAAGACTGCCTAAGTCTATGAACAATGAATACTACACTTCGAAAATCACACTGGTGACTTACACTGTAAAGGTACATGCAGAAAAGAGCTGTTTGTAGGAAGAATTAGAATTCGTGATAGATTAATTAGAATTCGCTTGTAGCTGATTTGTGATGGTATGACTGTTGATTGAACGAGTTTTTCAACGTTCATCTACAATCTAGATTTTTTCTTTTAAATAATGAGCAGTGTATGAGATCTTATTTTTCACCAATTCCTCGGGAGTTCCCTCAAAGATTAGGGTTCCTCCTTTTTTTCCACCCTCAAGACCGAGATCTAAGATATAATCAGCACATTTGATCAAATCAATATTGTGCTCAATAACAATGATAGAATGTCCTTTTTCAATCAATGCGTCAAACGAGGTCATTAATTTTTTAATATCGTGAAAATGCAGTCCTGTTGTAGGTTCATCAAAAATGAACAAAGCCTTATCTTTTGTAGTTCCCTTAACGAGAAATGAAGCTAGTTTTATGCGTTGTGCTTCTCCACCAGAGAGGGTAGAGGAGGACTGCCCTAGCTGTACATATCCTAGTCCAACATCTTGAAGGGGCTTTAGTTTTTGGGCTATTTTATGCTGTTCATGTGTGGAAAAGAATGTCACAGCATCATCAACAGTCATGTTCAAAATATCATCAATATTTTTTTCCTCAAAAGTAACTTCTAGAATCTCTTTTTTAAACCGCTTTCCATTACACGCATCGCAAGTTAAATGCACATCTGCCATAAATTGCATTTCTATGGTTACTTTTCCTTCTCCTTTACAAACTTCACAACGTCCACCTTCAACGTTAAAAGAGAAGTGCTTGGGTTTGTAATTTCTAACTTTAGAGAGTTTTTGTGACGAGAGCAATGCTCTTATGTCATCATAAGCTTTGATATATGTAACTGAATTAGAACGAGAGGATCTTCCAATGGGATTTTGGTCAATAAATTCGATGTGTTTTATATTGCCCAAACTTCCATCTATACCCGTAAACTGACCTACTTTATCCCCATATCCTTTGAGTTTTTTTTGAATGGCAGGATATAAAATTTTCTTTACGAGTGTACTCTTTCCACTTCCAGAAACACCGGTAACAACTGTTAGTGCATTCAAGGGAAAGCTCACAGAGATATTCTTCAGATTATTCTCACGAGCACCAAGGATTTGAATGAAATTTTTACCATTTCTCCTACGACTGGGAACTTTGATGGCTAGGGTTTTATTCAGGTATTGGGCTGTTAAAGAATCAGACTGTACAATGCTATCATAAGTACCTGTGGCAACGACTTTTCCTCCGTAGGTTCCTGCCTCGGGGCCTATATCTATAATGTGGTCTGCTGCTTTCATAATGTCCTCATCATGTTCTACGACAACCACAGTATTTCCAAGGTTGCGAAGGTTTTTAAGCACATCAATTAAACATTCTGTATCTTTTGGATGCAAGCCAATACTTGGTTCATCTAAAATATACATAGAGCCTACCAAACTACTTCCTAGTGAGGTCGCTAGATTAATTCGCTGACTCTCACCGCCAGACAAAGTGTTAGACGTTCTGTTTAAAGTAAGGTAACTCAGCCCAACATCTTGTAAAAAGCGCAGCCTACTATTAATTTCTTTGAGCAGACGCTTAGCAATTTTTTGCTCATAGGGATTTAACTGTATGCCCTGAAAAAAAACATATAGCTCGTCCAGAGGAATATCTACTAATTCAGAAATACTTTTCCCGTGTACTTGAACGTAATTGGCTTCTTTTCGCAGTCGTTTTCCGTGACAGGTTTTACAGAGCGTTTTGCCCCTGTAGCGAGAGAGCATTACCCTGTTCTGGATCTTGTAGCTCTTTTCTTCCAATGCTTCAAAGAAATGGTGAATTCCGTTAAAATCCTTATTGCCTTTCCATACAAGATGCTTCTGTTTTTTTGTTAGTTCAAACCAAGGTTGATGAATTGGAATATCATATTTGTAGGCCACCGCAATTAAGTCGTCTTTGTAATGACTGTAAGAATTGGATCGAAATGGGAGTATGGCATCCTCATAAATAGATAATCCAGTATTTGGAATGACTAAATCTTCATCAATGCCAATAACATTTCCATACCCCTCACAAGTTGGGCAGGCACCATAGGGATTGTTGAAACTAAAAAGATGTGTATTGGGTTCTAAAAAATGAATGCCATCCAATTCAAATTTATTATTAAATTCACTCACAGAACTATCTGCCATGTTTTCTATATAGCAGACACCTTTCCCCTCAAAATAGGCGGTCTGAACAGCATCGCCAAGCCGATTATAAAAGTCCTCGTTATGCTGAACGACTACGCGATCTACGACCAACCTTAGGCTACTGTAATCTTTTTCATTGGTGGGTAAATCTTCAATTCTAAAAATTTGTTGATGAAACTGTAATCGGGCGTAGCCTTGTTGTGATAATATCTTTAGTACTGTTTTAATATCTCTATCTTCATTAATCTCAATGGGACTTAACAGTAGGAGTCTGGATCTCTCCTCAAAAGTTTTGATAAAATCAATGACGTCAGTTACTGTGTGTTTTTTTACCTCACCCCCAGAGATAGGTGAAAAGGTTCTGCCAATTCGTGCGTACAAAAGTTTAATGTAATCATAGATCTCAGTAGAAGTTCCAACTGTAGATCTGGGATTTGTAGAATTTACTTTCTGTTCTATCGCTATTGCAGGTGCAATACCTTTAATGTAATCAACTTTTGGTTTGTGTAATTTTCCTAAAAATTGACGAGCGTAAGAGGAGAGACTCTCTACATATCGACGTTGTCCTTCTGCATACAAGGTATCGAAAGCTAATGATGATTTTCCCGACCCTGACAATCCTGTGATAACAACGAGTTTATTCCTTGGAATGACAACATCAATATTTTTAAGATTATGGAGTTGAGCTCCTTTAATAATGATGTTTTTTTTTGGATCTACATTGGAAATGTCTAGGCTCATAAATGCTTAAAAACAAAACCCAAAAATAATCATTTTCCATCTCATTGAATGGAGATGTTTTATGATAATTTGTTGAAAAATTTGCTATTCAAAAAAATAAGTTACATCTTTGGAACTAAATATCCCCCAAATCTGTACACATATAGTCTA
>JABSPP010000167.1 GCA_013214275.1 Flavobacteriaceae bacterium | reverse complement strand
TGAAGTAGATGTTGTACTTCTAGAGCATAAATACTTTTTTCACTTGCTGTATAAAAATAGCTGAAGTTTTGATTGATTCTAAAGGGTGTCGCATTTTCGGCTTGCGTAATATCATCTAACTGTAGTGATTGGACGTCATCAATCCTGTACTCGTTGGAGAAGCGACCAATGAGGTCGTAATTTAGCTGGTTGTTAAAGTCTTTCTTATAAATTGCACTCACCTTTAAAAGTCCTGTATTACTGGTCTGATCTGTAGTGTTCTCTGTAAACTCATCTGGAATATTTGGGTCTAACAAGAAGTCGGTAAATGTATCCCTTCGTTGGCCGTTGCTATTCCCAGACCAGATCATGAAACCGCTTAGATCTAATTTTTTATTTGGTGAATAACCAAAGTTGAGAGCAGTCAACTTTGTTTCAATTCGGTTTGCATTTCTTGCATTTGCATTTAAAAATCCAATTCCAGCATCTGCAATGCTTAAGTTGGTTCCATTAGATGGGCTCTGACTTCTAAAACCGCCGCTAAAGTTTCTAACATCACCTCTATTCAATACAACTTCTCCGATGTTGTTAACATCTCCAATAACATTTAAAGTATATTTTGGGGTGTAATAGAATAGCTTCGGTTGAAAAAGATACAATCCATCGGTTGTTGAATCACCCAATCCTGTTGTGATATCTCCAAACCAAAAATTATCTTTTCCTTTTTTCAGCTTGATATTGAGCGCCACACGATCTTGATTGTCTTGCACTCCACGCAATTGGCTAACATCTCCAAAGTTTCTCAATACTTGGATTTTGTCCACAGCATTGGATGGAATATTTTTAGTGGCTAATTTGGTATCCCCGTCGAAAAAATCTTTACCATCTACCATGACTTTTTCTACGGTTTTCCCCTCTACTTCTATTTCTCCGTTTTCATTGACTTCTACTCCTGGTAGTTTCTTTAAAACGTCTTCTAGTTTACGCTCGGTACCATTTTTAAACGAATCGGCATTATAAATAATGGTATCTCCCTTAATAGTTACGGGCATTTTAGATACAATGTTGATCTCATCTAAGGTATTATCATAGGCCAAAATGACATTTTTAGTCACATCAACATCTTTCGTGATAACGAGAAAGTCTGTGGGTTTCATCCCTACATAGCTAATCTTAACCTGGTAGATGCTATTCTTTTTTAGATCTAGTTTGTAATTCCCTTTTCCGTCTGTAAATCCGTACGAAGACATTCTCTTAGTGATCGTATCTATGGCAATGACATTGGCCATTTCTAGTGGATCGCCAATACTGTCTTTTACAACTCCTGTGAGTTTAATTTGAGACATAATCGTTCCACTGACCATTAAGATGGTCATAAGCGCTCCTATTTTTTTCATGTGTCTTGATGTTTTCATTAGAAGCCTCTTCCCCTTCTTCCACCCCTGCGATTTCTGAATTGTTCGCGAAGTTCTTCAGACTTCTTTTTCATGATTTTATTGTATTCCTCTCTGGAAACTATCTCACCTTTGTTGGGTTTGGTGATCGTAACAGATTCCTCTGGGTTAATGGTCATTTCTGTGCACAACATGGTTGTTCTTCCCGCATTGAGTTCGAGAATCAGTCCTGGTAGTCCCCAGTAAATTGATGGCCCTGAACTGATGGGGATTTGTGGTGTCCACCACGCAGTTACTGCCAAAGTTCTCACCTCGTCTTTCTTTTTCAACTGGAGAGAGTCTTTCTTTTGATTATTCCCTCTTCTACTGAAAATTTTCCCCCAGTCAACACTTTTGTCCTCTTTCACCAAAGTCGCTTTGTAGGCAGTATAAATACCTATCTGTTTTGTTTCACCAGTCATCTCCCACTGAGGTAAATTCATAGCTTCAACAACCCGAAAGCTCTTACTAAACTGCTCTGTATCTTCAATCATTTCTTTATCTTTCAGATTTTTATAAATCGAACCCTGACCGTTACTCCTTGCCCAGCTAAATCCAGAGGAACCGGGTGCTTCTAGCTTGACATTCTCTTTAAAAGATGATTCTGTTTGATTAAAACTCAGGGTATAGGTTTTCTCTAGAAAACTTTTAAACCGTGCCATCATTTGTTTCTTTTGTTGTTCGCTCATTTGTCCAAATCGGTTCATATCAACCGTAGTTTTGGACATGTAGGTTGCCTGACCTTCAAACTTTTTTTGGGAGGAAATAGCAAAGGAAATAAGGGATAATGTAAGCGTGATTAGTTTTTTCATCGATGATTAACTTTATATTTTTGCAAAATTACTGCTTCCAAGCCTTCGTAAGACTTAAAAAAAAGCCAAAAGTTTCATCACCCTCTAGAAAAATCTATTACATGGGTTATACGTTAAAGATGAGCTCCATTGATTTACAATCAGCATTACTAAAATATTCCTTAAACGTGTTGCAAGTAACTAATAAGCAGGGTATCATGGACCTCTGTAGAATTTAGAAACTCAATATTCTTAAAAAAGGGGTTATAAACCCATAATTTAATTAGGGTAAGATTCTAAAATTTAATTACCTTTAGCGTCCGATCTTGGAACCGTAGAAACCTAAACTATGCACGCAGCCATTGCAGGAAATATTGGCGTTGGGAAAACAACTTTAACTCGACTTTTAGCCAGACATTACAATTGGAAACCACATTATGAATCTGTTGAAGAAAATCCCTACCTCGATGATTTTTATAGAGAAATGGAGCGGTGGTCATTCAATCTGCAAGTATTTTTCTTGAATAGTCGCTTTCGCCAAATTCTTGAATTGAGAAAATCGGGTAAAAACATTATTCAAGATCGGACAATCTATGAAGATGCTCATATCTTTGCTCCTAACCTCCATGCTATGGGCTTAATGACAAACAGAGATTTTAATAATTACAGTTCTTTGTTTGAACTAATGGAGAACTTGGTAACTCCTCCAGATTTGTTGATTTATCTTAGAGCAAACATTTCTACTCTGGTAGGCCAAATTCACAAGCGAGGACGTGAGTATGAAAATTCTATCAGCATTGATTATTTAAGTCGTTTAAATGAGCGTTACGAAGCTTGGGTCTCCACCTACAAAAAAGGAAAACTTTTAGTTATAGATGTAGATCAACTAGACTTTGTAGACAACCAGGAAGATCTGGGATATATTATCCGTAGAATTGATGCCCAAATCAATGGACTGTTTTAACAGCACAAAGAACAAAGAATTTTTATCCTTAACAAGACAATCATCAATTCCAAGTGAATTGGTAACATGAACCAGAGTATAGGGATAATAGAAAAAGCTACCCATTTTATTAAGTAGCTTTAATTGTTTTACTTTAAACAAAATGTAATTGTCCCCCAACTTATACAGTTTTGCCCTAAAAGTAAAAGATCTCAAGTTTAAATTGAGACAGCTAATATAAGTAATAAAGTGCTAAAAATCAGTTAATCATTTAAAATATTTTCTTTTTGTAACATTTACATTAAAATATCCGTATAATAATATATGATCACAATTTAACCCTATTAATCTCCGAAAATTAAATGAGACAACTTAAAATTACAAAACAGGTAACCAACAGAGAAACCGCGTCCTTAGATAAATATCTTCAAGAAATTGGTAAAGTGGATTTAATCACTGCGGATGAGGAGGTTGAACTAGCACAAAGAATCAAGGCAGGAGATCAAAGAGCGCTAGAAAAATTGACAAAAGCTAACCTGCGTTTTGTAGTATCTGTGGCTAAACAGTATCAGAACCAAGGATTAACCTTACCAGATCTTATTAATGAAGGTAATTTAGGACTGATTAAAGCTGCAAAACGTTTTGATGAAACTAGAGGTTTTAAATTTATCTCTTATGCTGTATGGTGGATTCGTCAATCCATCTTACAAGCACTAGCGGAGCAATCTCGTATAGTTCGTTTACCACTTAATAAGATAGGATCTATTAACAAGATCAATAAAATGTATGCTTTTTTAGAGCAAGAGAACGAAAGACCACCAAGTGCAGAAGAAATTGCAAAAAAATTGGATATGACTGTCAATGACGTTAAAGAATCCATGAAGAATTCTGGCCGTCATGTATCTATGGATGCTCCATTAATTGAAGGAGAAGACTCTAATTTATACGATGTTTTAAATAGTGGAGAGTCTCCAAACCCTGATAAAGAATTATTACACGAGTCGTTAAGAACGGAAATTGAGCGTGCGCTTGAGACCCTTACACCTCGTGAAGCAGATGTGATAAGTTTATACTTTGGATTAAATGGTGAACATCCTTTGACACTGGAAGAGATTGGTGAGAAATTTGACCTGACAAGAGAAAGGGTTCGTCAGATCAAAGAAAAAGCCATTAGAAGACTGAAACACGTCTCTCGAAACAAAATTTTAAAAACCTATTTAGGTTAATAAAAAAGCCCCGATTAGTCGGGGCTTTTTTTATGCATAACTTTTTCGAATAGATGTTTTCACAATATATTAGTTTTTAAATTTGCATCAATTAAAATCAAATTAATGAGCCATTTAATTGCACCCTCAGTACTTGCTGCAGACTTCGGGAATTTAGAACGAGATTTTTTAATGATCAATAAAAGCCAAGCAGATTGGTTTCACATTGATGTAATGGATGGTCGATTCGTTCC
>JABSPP010000166.1 GCA_013214275.1 Flavobacteriaceae bacterium | reverse complement strand
TTTGGATCTATTGGTTTTTAAAATTCTTCATGTTCTATGAATTGTTTGATTTTGCGCTGCTCCCAGTCTTGTCCGAGTCCCAGATATGCAAATCCAAAAAGGCCTAGCCAATGCATAAAAATGGCAATGAGCATCCCTCCAGCAGCAAACCAAAAGAACTGAAATTCTGGTACAAATGTGATATTTACCTAGATCACTAGTGGTATTGAGAACAAGGTAACTACCAGATGTATGTAGAATCCTTTAATTTCCTTGATTCTCTTTCTGGCTCTTATAAATGCTAGCTCTTGCAAATAACTGCTATCCGATTTTAAATAATTTTCAGAGTATTGATCTCCCATAATTTCTTTGATTTTCTTCTGTTTCCACTCTTTGATAAAATGGGTTTTTGCCAACTTAAAAGTCGTCAACCAATGTGTGAGAATTCCTAGTATCCACAGGGCAATAAAAAGCCAATACCAATGAAATTGTGGATAGGTTCTAAGGTTGATAAAGATGATCAACGGAATTATAAACGGGCTTACAGCCACATGTGTGTAAAAACCAATAATATCTTTGACTCTCTTTTGAGCTCTAATGAACTTTTCTTCGTTTGTAGGGATCATTTCTAAGGTATTATCATTTATTTTTTTGATCATAATCCATCATTTCTTTGATTTTTCTCTCCTCCCAATCGGGACCCAATCCAATGGGTTTGAATCCAAAAACTGTCAGCCAGTGAATCACAAGACTAAAGCTTAGTCCAAATAAAGGGAAGCAAAACCAGTGAAAGAATGGCGAAAATTGGAGGTTGATAAAGATCAGAAAGGGAATAATCATCACGTTAACAATCATATGGGTGTAAAATCCTTTGATTTCTTTGATGCGCTTCTGCGCTTTTAAATATCTTTCTTCTTGTGTGTAATTGATCTGCATCTTTTAAAATTTACGTTTTTGATCTTCTTCCATAAGTTCTTTAATTTTTTTCTCTTCCCAATTCTTCCCTAGAAATACGGTGTAGTTGTTCGCTTCTAGCCAATGGAAGAGAACTCCAATTCCCCACCCTATAGCTGGAAACCAAAACCAATAGTAGTTTGGTGTAAAATAGAGATTGATAAACACCAAAAATGGGATGACAATCATATAGGAGGCAAGATTCTGGTAAAACTCCTTTAATTTCTCTACGCGTTCTACAGCGCGTACATATTTGCTATTTTCTAAATCTTTGTGATACATGGTATTATTTGTATGTATTAGGAGCGGCAAGCTCACCTTAAATGTTTTATTATTATTTTCGATGATTACATTTCTTTGTGTGATCAATCCGTAGCGATCTGCAATGTTTCTCAATCCTACTTTTGCACTTTTTCCTATCGCTTCTTTAGGGTTGATGTTGTTTTCGATGATTAAACCACCGTCTTTTTCATAAATTTTTATCGAAAGTGGTCTGGTAGATGATACAACATTGTGTTTTACTGCATTTTCTAGTAACAACTGCAATGAGAGTGGTACAATCTTTAACTCTGGATTACTTACGGCAGTCGGAATTTCAAAATGAACAGCATCCTCAAAGCGCATTGCCAACAGTTCCATATAGGTTTTGGCAAATTGTAGTTCTTCTAATAGAGGAATCAGATCCTTATTCCTCTGTTCTAGCACATACCTATAAACCTTGGAAAGTTTTGTGGTAAACTTTTCTGCCTGGTAGGGATTTTCACTAATTAAAGAAGTGAGAACATTAAGACTGTTAAAGAGAAAATGAGGGTCTATCTGACTTTTTAATGATTCGAACTTTGCAGTTTCCGTCTTTGCTACAATTTCCTGTCTGGTAGTTTCCTGAGTGATTGCTGCTTTCCAATTAAGCATAAAATCTTTGGCATGCAAAAAAGTCGAAATTCCAAGCGATAAAATGATGTAGAAAAGATGAACCAACATCATGTTACCACTAAAAAAATTCCTAGGATCGTCACCATCTATCATCACAAAGGCGATATAATCTACCGTAAGGACAAGAGGAATCGTATATAACAGGGTGGCTATAATTCCCACTGTTACTCGTTTGTTGGTCTGTGTAACCCAGTCCCATTTAGAGCTTAGGTAGCTGTTAATAAATCCATTTCCTAAGCCCATCCCAAAAGAGAACATCCCAGAGATCAAGAAGGATTTCCATAGATTTTCAAGAGTAAACTCATTCAGCAGTACGCCAAATATCAATGTAAAAATCAAGGTCATTTTGGTACATAGAACCATTCCCTTCTTGAAATTTTTGGCGGTAAATACTTCTTTTTTTGCATCCATCTGGAACTGACTTAACGTATTTGATTATAAATGTAACCAAACTTCTTTAACTTCTTATTTTCTTAGAATTTTATTTCAAGCGATAGATCTTTGTCACCAAGATCAAATTTTGCGTCTTGGTAGGATGGTGGAGCAAAGCTCATCACATTGTTAGAGACTCCGTAATCCTCCATGGGCATTCCGTTGTCCCTAAAATCCATTTTGCCATTGTTATTCCTGTCGTGAAAACAAAGAATTGCATATGTTCCCGATTCAAGGTTTTCAAATACAACGGTACTTCTACCATTTACTACCTTGGCATTTTTTGCCTGTAGCGGAGTTTTCATAAATGTCTCTTTGTTGTACAATGCAAAAGAAACCTTTCCTTCGTTGTTACTAATGTTCACTACTGTGGCGGTGATGGTCTTTTGTTGCTCTGATAGCAAATTCACGGCAATGAGTAGTGCCACTTTTACGATAATTAAAATAATCTTCATCTGTTAAAATTTTTATTGTTTTTTAAAAAATTCTGAAATTCACTCAGTGTGAAATACCCCACAAAGATGCAGCGCCGTAGCAATTTTAAAAATTGTAAATCACCGAATTGTCATTTTTTACGGATGAGCTGTTATGCTTCTTTGCAATCTTTGGGCGTATCCCTTCGGGTCGCGCTATCCGCTATATCTTTTTTGCCTATACAGGACAAAAAAGGATGCCGCTGCTATCGCTTACGCGGCAGTCAGCATTTATGAACCATAAACTCATTTTTTTGGCATCTGAGAGGATATTCAGATTGACAGAATTGACCTTCTTTGGAAATTTGTCACACGCTTCATGTCCGCGAACATAAGCAAGGCTTGACTTTGAAATATTAGACCTGAACCTGAGGTTGGTGACTGACTTAGAAGCTCTCTTATCGATTAAGAAAAGAAATATTGCAAGGTAGAGGCAACTAAGCTGTAGGTGCTATTAAGACATGTTTAGCCTTCTATGTTAGTTGTTGCCATTTTGGAAATAACTGAATCTTCTGCTCTACTTTGACTCATCTTTTTTTAAGACTTCAACTAAGAATATATGGCTGGTATCGACAACTCGACAAAGTTGAGCGTGAGTGGAGGATGATGTGGATTTTTGCGAACACTTCTTTGTCAATCTTAATGTTGGATTTTCGGTAATTTCCAACAGTTATTTTTCTATGTTACGTTTCTTTTTTTCTCACACATACATACTAATCTTCAGATAATTCTCTAAATAGTTCAAACATTTCAGGCTTCTTCTCATCCCTTGTATTTAAAAAGGAAAATGCAGCCAATTGACTAATTGTTTTTTTTAGCTTATTGATGTAATGTCCTTGATACTTTGTGATTAGATAAACTGTCCATACCACAACTCCAGCAGAAACAAAAGTCATGGCGTAATAGGCAATTTTAGGAAAGTCCTGAAATTGTTGAAAAATCCAAAAAAAGTAAAACATGCATACTGAAATGATAAAACCATGCAGAACTTTGTTTCCTATATTCTTACTTTCAAAATAAAATGATCTGAACAAGTTGAACAAGGCATAGGCAAAAAATCCTAAAAACAAACCAAATCTTTCCCAAAAAAGCTGCAATGATCTAAAGCCGAATACCTTCTCCTCTTGTTTTACTTTTTGGTATTCTTTCCAAGTAGCATCAGTGATAGACTTTTGTTCTAAATATTCGCTGTAAACAATAGAACCTTTGGCAAACTCTTTTACTTTATTGAGAGCCAAGGTTCTATTGTTTTTAGCTTTTTTATGATGATCTAGAGTTGTGTAATAATGATTACTAAAATCATCAATAAATTCATAAGAGTAAAAACAGAGCAAACAGATGAAACCAACAATATATGGTCTAATCTTCCTCGTTATCAACTTCCTCTCCTCCATCGCTGTTTGGAGTCGTTGAGTCTCTTTTATCGATTGCCTGTGTTTCCAAGATAATTTGATCATCGTCTAATAAGGTATTTTCTGTACAAGATGTGAATACTGATGACGTTAATAAAATTCCGATTACTACGATACATAATTTTTTCATGATTACTAGATTTTAAGGTTAAAATCCTTAAAATTAAGCAAAAAAAACCATCCTTGTTTTATTTAAAACAAGTGATCGACAGTATGTTATATGATGCTAGGTTATTTAAAATTAACTTATTGCTATTGAGTATTTTATTAGTTCTTCAGTTGTTTTTATATTCAGTTTTTCTCTTATTCTGCTCGTGTAACTTCTGTAGGTAGATCCTTTTATTTGAAGCGTTTCTTGTATTTCGTCCGATTTGTATTTTTTAGCCATCAATTTAATGATTGACTTTTCTTGGATTGAAAGATTGGTTAT
>JABSPP010000165.1 GCA_013214275.1 Flavobacteriaceae bacterium | reverse complement strand
ACAAAATCTCAACCTAATCTTGCGTAAGGTGAGTTATCAATTTGTTCTTGATCCTTTAAAACGTAATCAACCCCTACTGGTAGGCTCATACTATATTGAGGACTATAGTAAAATGAACTCACAAAATTGACGCCTTTAACACTCTTGCCAATACAGTGATCATAATGCCAATTAATCAAAGCATTGGTTTTGGTAAAAGGTTTGGGTTCAATAGAATCGTCTATAATCAGCAAACCATCATCACAACCAATCTCGTGAAGTAATGGTTTAACTTGTTGCCATAGTGTACTGCTAGTAATCTGTCCAGAAAGTAATCGTGTAACTTGATCGTGACTCACTTTGTTGTCCGTTACAGAGGATAATCCTGTTGCCGTGCTGTAAGTCGGTGTGACTAATAGGTAGTCTGTATATAAATCTAGTAAGTTATTAACATTCATACATCAAATTTACTACTTTTACTGCGTAACATCAGTTATTTAAGTTATGATACAACAGATAAGAGAGATGGATTAACATGCCTCTGTGGAATTTCTTTACAAGTAGGAAAAGATTATACATGCATCACCTCTTTAACATGCTGAAATCGCACCAATCCATCCTCATCAATTTTACTAAGCGTCACATGATGCAGTGTATTCACCAGTTTAGGATCCCATGGCGCTTTTACCTTTACATAATTCTCCGTAAACCCATGGATATACCCCCCTTTATTTTCACCCTCAAATAAGACTGTAAGTGAGTTTCCTAGCTGACTTTCATAAAAAGATCTCCTTTTTTTCACAGACAATCCACGTAACATTTTACTGCGTTTAGCACGCACGTGTTTAGGAACAACACCGGGCATTAAAACAGCTGCCGTATTTGGTCTTTCAGAATAGGTGAAGACGTGTAAATAAGCAATGTCAAGATCATTCAGGTAATGATAAGTTTCTAAAAAATGTTCCTCCGTTTCACCAGGAAACCCAACAATAACATCCACGCCAATGCAGGCATTAGGCATGGTTTCTTTGATTTTTCTAACTCGGTTGGTATATACTTTTCTCAAATAACGACGCTTCATTTTTTTCAAAAGTGAATCACTTCCACTTTGCAAGGGAATATGAAAATGAGGAACAAACGTTGTTGAATTGGCGACAAAATCAATAGTTTCATCTTTCAAAAGATTAGGCTCAATAGAAGAGATTCGCAAACGATGAATTCCGTTTACCTTACCCAACTCCCGAATAAGTTCAAAAAAAGTGTGCTCGTGTTTTTTATTGCCAAATTCACCTTTGCCATAATCACCAATATTCACCCCTGTTAAAACAATTTCTTTAATGCCTTTCTCAGCAATTTCTTTGGCATTTTTTAAAACGTTCTCTAGAGTATCACTTCTAGAAATTCCACGAGCCAAGGGAATAGTGCAGTACGTACATTTGTAATCACACCCATCCTGAACTTTTAAGAAAGCCCTCGTACGATCACCAATAGAGTAGGAGCTTACATAAAAATCAGCATCTACAATCTCACAAGAATGAACCTCACCGTGGTCATTCTTTGTAAGATCATTAATATAGCTAGTTACATTAAACTTTTCAGTAGCTCCCAAAACCAAATCCACACCATCCACCGCAGCTAATTCCTCAGGTTTTAATTGGGCGTAACAACCAACAGCGATCAAAAAAGCCTCTTTATTCCTTGCTAATGCAGACTTAACAATCGTTTTAAATCGTTTATCGGCATTCTCTGTTACAGAACAGGTGTTAATAACGTAAATATCAGCCTTTTCTTCAAACCCCACACGCTCAAAACCCTCACTAACAAAACTCCGGGCAATGGTGGATGTCTCAGAAAAGTTAAGCTTGCAACCTAAAGTGTAAAAAGCTACTTTTTTATCTGCGCTCATTCTTGTACATTTAAGGGCAATCAAAGTTACGACAATTCTTACAATAGAAATGAATCTGCAAAGCATTTTTGAAACTAGAAGACTGATAGTTAGAAAATTGAAAATAAGTGATCTAGACGCGTTTCATAAGATGCAAAGCAATCCAAAAGTCATGCAATACGTCACTGGTAAAGTAAAATCCTTGGGTGCTCATCAAAAAGAACTAATAAGGTTAATCAACTTTTACGAAAAAGAAGAAAATGATTTTTGGATCTATGCAGTTGTCAGAAAATCTGATAACGAATTTCTAGGAACAGTAGCTTTAATCAAAGACGACGAAGGTAACGACGAACTTGGCTATCGTTTTTTGGAAAAATACTGGAGAAAAGGGTATGGATTAGAGGTATGTCAAGGTCTGATTGCACACTGTCAATCCATAAAAATTCCTGTGTTAATAGGATATGTTGTGGATAAAAATATAGGATCATCAAAAATTTTAGAAAAATGCAATTTTAAAGCAGTAGAACAGAGGATGGACCCACGTCTAAAAGTTCCGAAAACAATATACCAATTGATATTATGATTGTCACACATTTAGAACCTCCATATTTTGCCGTCATTTTCACCACGCTTTTATCCAATGATCAAACCGATTATCAATCAACAGCAATGCGAATGAAAGAACTGGCAGAACAACAAGAAGGATACTTGGGAATGGAGTCGGCGAGAGGTGATTTAGGGATTACCGTTTCCTATTGGAAAGATTTAAGCTCTATTACCAATTGGAAGCATCATTTAGAGCATTCAGAAGCCAGAACCAGAGGAAAGCAGCAATGGTACTCACAGTACCAATTGATAATATGTAAAGTAGAACGAGCATATGGATTTGAAAAGTAACTTTGTGGAATGCTGTGTGTATAGAACTGAAAGTTTAAGTTAGTGTCATCAGATACATATAAAATAGGATTATTTATTAGAATGATTGCATATAAAACGGCTCTACCTTTCTCTTTATCTTTATACAAGCTACTTTCAGTAAATAGATCAAGAGTTGCATGGATGTATCTCCTATGTCATTTTTTTTCATCCTGCTCAGACCATCATTCTAACTTTTCCGATAATCAGGTGTTTCGATATAATGAATATTCTAATATCACAACACTAGATCCAGCATTTGCTAAAGATCAACGAAATATCTGGCCAGCCAATCTATTGTTTAATGGCTTAGTTCAGTTGGATGACAGCTTACGCATTACTCCATCCATCGCAAAATCGTGGTCAATTTCTGAAGATGGAAAAACATACTCGTTTCTTTTAAGAAACGACGTGTATTATCACCAACATTCGTTATTTGGTAAAGACTCTACAAGAAGTGTCATAGCCTCAGATTTTGAATACAGCTTAAACAGATTGACCGATCCTAAAGTAGCATCACCAGGAGCTTGGGTACTACAAAATGTCAATTCGTTTGAGGCAAAGAATGATTCTATTTTCGAAATTAAATTAAAACAACCTTTTCCACCTTTTTTGGGATTACTAGCCATGAAATATTGCTCGGTAGTTCCCAAAGAAGCCCTAGTGTATTTTGGAAATGAATTTAGAGCCAATCCCATTGGAACTGGACCTTTCAAATTTAAGTTGTGGGTAGAGAATACCAAGTTGGTACTAAGGAAGAACCACCACTATTTTGAAAGAGACGAACATGGAAATCAGTTGCCATATTTAGAAGCTGTGGCTATCACGTTTTTACCCGATAAACAAAGTGAATTTCTACAATTCATTCAAGGAAATTTGGATTTTATGAAGAGCTTGGATGCCTCCTACAAAGATGACATAATAACAACCGATGGAGAACTTCAAGACAAATATACTGAGAAGATCAACATGCAAAAAGGGGCCTATTTAAATACAGAATATCTAGGTATTTTTTTAAATGGTGATGATCAAATAGTCAAGAATAAGTGGTTGCGAAAAGCAATCAATTATGGATTTGATAGAGAAAAAATGATCACATATTTACGAAACGGAATTGGCACACCAGCTGTAAATGGATTCATCCCCGATGGTCTTCCATCGTTCAATGCTCAAAAAGGATATGTGTATGATTCAGAGAAAGCGATGGTTTGTCTTTCTAAATTTCAGGAAGAAACGGGGATAAAAACCCCAGAGATAACCATTACTACCAACAGTAATTACCTAGATATATGTGAATACATTCAAAGGGAGCTCGAGAAGGTTGGATGTAAGGTAACTATTGATGTCATTCCACCCTCCACTTTACGACAAGGAAAAGCCAACGGGAAACTTTCAATTTTCAGAGCAAGTTGGATTGCCGATTACCCCGATGCCGAAAATTATTTATCGCTTTTCTACAGCAAAAATTTTACACCTAACGGACCAAATTATACCCATTTCAACAATAAAAACTTTGATAAATTATACGAGGCATCCATCTCCGAGGGCGATGATGTAAAACGCTATAGTTTGTACCAAAAAATGGACAGTATCCTAATAGAAGAAGCTCCCATAGTGCCCTTGTATTATGATGAAGTGATTCGCTTTACTCAAAAAAATGTAAGAGGATTAGGAATTAATCCAATAGATTTATTGGATCTGAGAAAAGTTGTTAAAGATACAATTAAGCGTTAAATTGATGGTGAAGTTGAAAGGAGTCAACTACCTCGAGGTAAGTCCCTAAGTATTTAAAGGAAATTATTTTTAAAGCGAATTTTTAATACTTAATCTCGCCAT
>JABSPP010000164.1 GCA_013214275.1 Flavobacteriaceae bacterium | reverse complement strand
AAAGACTAAATTGTAACCTATTTACTGGGATTGAAGGACATTTCTAACTAAATTCAAAAAGTTTCGGATGCTAGTGATAAACTGAATAACGACATTAAATTTCCTGAATTTCTAAAAACAGAACTTTATAAAAAAAAAATTATTGACAACATTGGTTCTCTATTAAATTACAGATCTAGCCAAAATATTGCGAGTAACCCTTCAAAAGACTTTTGAGAATTTGACCGAATGAATCAACGGTAAACCCTATTTTTGAACTATCAAACTTTAGAAGTAGTCATATCAAAATGAAAAAACTTATCATAGCCAGTACCTCAAGCATCTATGGAGGTACCTTTTTAGAATACCTACTTCCCACCTTATCTATCTTTTTTAAAGGGACACAACAACTGCTTTTTATACCCTATGCGAGACCAAGTGGAATTTCCTATAACGATTACACCACCAAGGTTCAAAAAGCTTTTGCTAAGATCCATATTCATGTGACGGGCATCCATCAATTTGACGATCCTAAACAAGCAATTGCAACTGCTGAGGCTATTTTTACAGGTGGTGGCAATACCTTTGAGTTGGTCAATCAGCTGTATAAAAACGACTTGGTCGAAATTTTAAAAGAAAAGCTCAATACAGGAACACCATATCTAGGAACCAGTGCGGGGAGTAATATCTGCGGTGTCTCTATGATGAATACCAATGATATGCCTATTGTCTATCCTCCAAGTTTTCATACTTTAGGCGTCCTTCCTTTCAATATCAACGCACATTATCTCGATCCTAATCCACATTCTACTCACATGGGAGAGACCAGAGCCACGAGAATCAAAGAATTTCATGTGTTCCATACAATACCAGTCCTTGGTTTGAGAGAGGGGAGTTGGATAGAGGTCATAGGCGATGAAATGATCTTAAAAGGCCCTCTGTCTGCTCGAGTATTTCTCCCCAGCAAAGAACCCTTTGAAATAGAAAGTAATTCTATTCTTGAATTTTTTGACTAATAGGTCACATAATCTACAATCTCCAAACCATAACCAATCATTCCAACACGCCTTGTCTGTTGTGTATTGGTCATCAATTTAATTTTACTGATATGAAGGTCGTGTAAAATCTGAGCACCAATACCAAAATCTTTACGGTCCATAGCAATTCTAGGTGCTTTCATCACACCGTTAGCCTGGTGTTCTTTTAAAATTGAAAGACGACTCAATAAATTTTGAGACTGATGTTGTTGATTGATGAATAAAATGGCTCCTTTCCCTTCCTTGTTAATGGATTGGAACATCTGATCTAGCTTTTTATCTGAATTACTCGTCAAAGTCCCCAAGATGTCGTTGTTAACAAGGGTTGAATTGATCCTAGTTAATACCGCATCTTTTCTAGTCCAATGTCCCTTTGTTAATGCAATGTGAACCTGATTATTTGTAGTTTGCTGATAAGCTCTTAAACGAAAATCTCCAAACTTTGTTTGGATGGTAAAGTCTTCTTTTTTCTCAATCAAAGAATCGTGTTCCATGCGATAGGCCACTAAATCTTCGATAGAAACAATTTTAATATTCAACTTTTTAGCGACCTCAATTAGCTCAGGTAGCCGTGCCATCGTTCCATCCTCATTCATGATTTCTACAATAACACCCGCGGGTTTTAAACCAGCTAGCTTTGCAAAATCAATGGCAGCTTCAGTATGTCCTGTCCTTCGTAATACCCCACCTTCTTTTGCTTTTAAAGGAAAAATATGACCTGGTCTAGCCAAATCAAAAGGCTTAGTAGTATCATCAACTAAAGCTTGAATGGTTTTTGCACGATCTGAAGCAGAAATACCAGTTGTTACGCCCTTTCCTCGGAGATCAACAGAAACTGTAAAAGCGGTTTCCATAGGATCGGTATTGTTATTGACCATCATTCCCAGTTGGAGTTCTTTGCAGCGATTTTCTGTAAGTGGTGTACAGATTAAACCCCTACCATGGGTGGCCATAAAATTAATCATTTCGGGAGTAACCATTTCAGCTGCAGCCAAAAAATCACCTTCATTTTCCCGATCTTCATCATCAACTACAATGATTACTTTACCGTCTTTAATGTCCTGTATAGCCTCTTGTATGGTATTTAATTGTATGGTTTTTTCTTTAATTTGTGGTATGGTCATCTCAAATTTTTACTGGATAGCTTATTGTATTGATTTTATTTTTTCTCTTGCTTCATTCCTAATGTAAAAGTACAAAATAAAGTAAAGAAACATTCCACCTATAGTAAAAACAACCCATGTGCCAGCATCCAATTTTTCAGAAAGCGCTTTGCTCATTCGTGAGTAATTAAAAATAGATTTAAAAGTATAAACGTAAGTAACTAATGGCATTACGATATTTATAACAACTACACAGCATAGTTCCATTACAGCAGGGAAATTGAATACCGTTGAGAAAATGATGAAGGTGAAGTTAAGAATAAAAGTTATGACATACCATTTAATTGCAACCTTTGAGTTTTTATCAAATATCTTAAAATAACGTAAAGCTTCTACATGTTGATTGTTCTCAAACTGACCTTTTAATCTTAATTCTTCTTCCGAAATTCCTCTCTCAGCAAGGATTTCTAAACCTACTTGACGCTGTCCATCAGTATAGTTATATTGCTTGTAATTTTTGACGAAATCTATCAACTTACCATCGGTAAAGGGTCTTAATTTTTCTTCAATGATCCTATCTTGCTCTGAAATAACAATTTTTTCTTCAACTCTTAAATCAGCAACATTAACATCATCTTCCTTATAAAATATTTTTTTGATAAATGAGAAACTGAATAACCCCATCCCTTTGGAAGCTCTTCGAGTGAGGAAAAAGGCAACAGGAATCATGACAATACTAGAAATCCACGAACCAAAAATGGCACTTACAGAGCTTTCTTCTGCTAAATTGCGGCCAAAAGTATTCACAAAGAAATAAATTACATAAATGCAGATGGCTAGGATCATTGGCAATCCAAATCCTCCTTTTCTAATAATAGAGCCCAAAGGAGCACCAATGAAAAATAAAATTAGACAAGAGAGTGCAAAGGCAATTCTATTGTGATATTCCACATCATAAAGGTTGAGCTTCTTTCTCCTTATTTTCATCGATTTGTTGTAAGCATTGGCATTGTTAATAGAACTTTTTACACTGTTAATAGCTGCATTAACAAGATTTAATTTTTCATTGATTTCAAAATTATCAATAACCTCAGGCTTTAACTTTCTTTTCACAATAGAGTCTTTCGCATCGCTAAGTTCCTTGGCAAAAATTTTGTTGTAAATACTATTGGACTTAGACAACACAAATTCGTCATAATTTGATTTTAGAATAGGGATGGTATCATTTAATTGTCCTAAGCTAAGCATATTAAAACTTCCCTTAAATTTTTCTTGTTCGAGGTCATCGTCAGAAAATGAAGAGATATCAATATTAAGAGCGTATTCTTTAAAGTGAGCACTGGAGGCAGGCATTTTATTAACTTCTTTGATACTTCGAACCTTTGAAAAATGCTCTTCATAATAATACCCATTGTATAGGATAAGAGTCATGTATTTACTTCCTTCTTCTGAGGCAATTTTACCTCGCTTGGCAGTAATCACTTTAGTGTTTCCCCTTCCTTGCGAAAGGTCGTAAATCAGTACTTTTTTCAGTAAATTTTCTTCTTCGCCATATTTCTCATCAAATTTAATTTGATAATTTGGGATTTCTGAATTAAAACTTCCCGGAATCAATGCCATAGCTGGTTTCTTTTTACGAATGTTTATCATTAAATTTTTCTGCTTCAGAATGGCATAAGGATAAATATTGTTTAGAAAGAAAAAGTTAAAGACACTCAGTGTTAGGGTCAAAAAAATGAGTGGTCTTATCAACCTCATTAAAGAGATACTTGCAGATTTTACTGCTGCAAACTCATAATTTTCAGACAAGTTACCGAGAGCCATGATAGATGACAGTAGCACGGCGATTGGCAATGCTTGAGCAGATACTATCAGGGAGGTATAGTAGAGAAACTTGAGAATGAAAAATAAGCTAATCCCCTTTCCTGCGATACTCTCAAAAGCCAACCACAAGGCCTGCATCACCAGAACAAACAACACGATAAAAAAAGTTGCTAAAAAAGGAACAAGAAAAGATTTAAGTATGTAGCGGTCTAGTATTTTCAATCCTTTGAATTTGCGGTAACGATTTGATGTTAAGTTATTTCCTTTTATTAAGGCATTGACCCTTGTTTAACCAATCCTTATTGCGAAAATTTTACGGGATCAAAGCTAAATCAACTAATTGACTTATTCACTTAAAATAATCTAAAAAAATCAGAGATACATCTTAAAATCTATCAATCAATTAGGTAATCAAGTTCTTCATATTTTGCTTGATCGAACTGAAAAAGCGCATCAGAAATAGACGTATTACTTTCTAGTTTATTGATGGTAAGTGTGGTTATCGCTCCGTTTTCCCCAATTTGAACCAATTGGTACATGTGCTGGAATTCAAGGTCAATTCCTAGCTTCACTTTAATGATTTCTGAGTCGCTGTCGATGGGGAATAATTCAACAAACTGAATCTTTTTTTTGTCTATGAGTTCTAATTGACCCATCTGATAGTTATATCCTTCCTGATAAAAGGTCAATAATTTAG
>JABSPP010000163.1 GCA_013214275.1 Flavobacteriaceae bacterium | reverse complement strand
CTACAGTTCTTTAAACTCATTTGTATATTATTATGACCCCTATAAATTTGAAGAAGGCAATCCAAACCTAAAACCTGCTTTTACAAACAGCTTTCAATTCAATCTTACTTTTGAAGATCAGCATTTTCTTAGTATAGGTTACAGAGACACCACAGATGCTTTATTTGAATTAATCAGTCAAAATGATGAAACAGCAGAGACCTCCCGTTCAGTAATCAATCTATCAGAAAGGAAAAACTGGAATTTCAGAGTATTTGCCCCTTTAAACTTTTTAGAAGGTCTTGAAGGATACTCAGGAATTATTGCCAACCACAATAGTTTTAAATCCAGAGACCTATCCCCTAATTTAGATCTATCAAAATGGAGCATCACCTGGTACACCAATATCGAATACAAATTACCATGGGATATTCAATCCGAATTAACAGCCTATTACACTTCGGGCGGTTTAGAGGGGCAAATTGAGCATGAATGGATTGCTGGAATCAGCTTTGCCATGAGTAAGAAATTTATGCGTGAAAAGCTAAAGATCAACATGGGTATAGGAGAGATTTTGAACAGACAATTTGTAGGTACCATAAGGTATAGTAATATCGATGCAGATATCATCAGCGATTGGTCAAGGCAAAATGTATATGCTCAATTAACCTATAGCTTTGGCTCAAAGTTCAATAAAAATAAAGAACGAAACAACACCTCAAAACAAGAGTTAGATAGAATAAGAAATAACAATTAGAATACACGCCGTGACATCTCAACAATTCATCATACAAAAAGGAGGGGGTTTTTTTAAAAAAATCCCCTCCTTTTTTAACTTTCTATGTCGAACCCCGCATATAACGATCAGGGTTTTTTACTTGCTCTAATTTTTCTTTTTCATCTACCACAAAAGACACATTTTAATTGAGTTGTTTGACATCAGAAAAGGATTAAAGCTTCTCACTGGTCATTTCTACAAGCATTTTCATTCCCATGGCAGAGGCCCCCATATCAATATCCATCTTCACATCAGAAGGCATTCCAGAAGATCTATCGATCTCCATCTCACCTCCGACCTCAGCATCAGCAATTCCCTCAATATTACCCAAAATTGAAACAAATACAGATGTCCCAGTTATTTTTGTAACAGTATATTTAACATTCATCTTCACCCCATTCAAAGCCTGACTATAATCCCAAGAAGAACCTACCTGAAGGGGTGTCAAAGGATAAACCATAGCTGTTAACTGATTCTGATTTAAAATCTGATCTCCAGAAATTGTCTCTGGAAGTACTTTTTGATCCAACACCTTTCCCGCCTTGTCAAGGGTCTGATAAAGCACCATCTCTAACATAGGTGATAGCTCTGCCTTCACCTTCTTTTCCTCCTCAGACAACTCCTCATCACTAGCATTAGAATCAAAGTTGATACTTTCACCCTGAGCTGTCATGTCCATCTTCACCGAGTCGAAGGTTGTCTTATTTTCAAACTTTCCATCTTTAGCACTCATGGTTACTGTCTTCATCGTCAATCCAAGATCCATGGTCATGATAGGAGCCATATTCTGACTCATCTTCATCTTAATGAGATGAGTATCCCCTTTTTCGAAATGGTATTGTAATAGTACTGATTGTGCTGTTAGATTCATAGCAAACATCAAAAATGCTACAAATACAATATGTTGAATTCTCCTCATAATTGTCATGTTATTAATAGATATTACGGTGGTTAAAGATAAGCAGATATACTGGATCTCCTAAAAAAGGATACTACAATTTGTTTTTTTACTAGAGAAATAGGAATATGGAAACGAATCTTGCGGATACCAATATAAAATCAACTACCTCGTGAAAAGCCCACGAAGTATTCAAGAGAAACTATTTTAATCATTTCATGGCAGGTCTTGGGGAATTACACCCTTGACTACCGCCCAACAATTAGAAATCTTGATCAAGATCCCAAGCCTCCAGCGATTCTTTAAGTGTTTTGATAAACATTCCCCCTAAAGCTCCATTCACCACTCGGTGGTCGTAGGAATGTGAAACAAACATTTTCTGTCGAATACCAATAAAGTCACCCTCAGGAGTTTCTATGACCGCTGGGACTTTTCTAATAGCTCCCAAAGCCAAGATCGCAACTTGTGGCTGATTAATGATTGGTGTTCCCATAACAGAGCCAAAGCTCCCTACATTAGTCACGGTATAAGTACCATCTTGAATTTCATCAGGCTTTAACTGGTTTGTTCTTGCTCTTCCCGCCAGATCATTCACCTTTTTGGTCATTCCAACCAAGTTCAACTGATCGGCATTTTTGATTACCGGAACAATTAAATTGCCATCAGGTAAAGCAGCTGCCATCCCTAAATGAATATGCTTCTTCTTAACTATCGATTCTCCTTGAACAGAAATATTAATTAATGGAAATTTTTTAATCGTAGCCGCAACAGCCTGCATAAAAATGGGCGTAAATGTTAACTTCTCCCCTTCCCTCTGGAAAAAAGCATCTTTAACCTTATCTCTCCAGTGAACAATATTGGTAACATCAATTTCTATAAACGATTGAACATGCGCAGAAGTCTGCACAGAATTTACCATATGCTTAGAAACTAGCTTCCCCATACGGCTCATCTCCACAATTTCGTCCTCTCCATTCACACTAATGGGCGACGCATTAGCTACCACTTCAACTTCATTTTGAACAGGAATTACTGGGGGTTTAGAAGTCGTTTGCAAAACTTTACTGCGCTGTGCTATATACAACAAAATATCATCCTTCGTGACTCTTCCGTCCTTTCCCGAACCTTGAATACGCTCCAGTTCCTCCATAGAAACCCCTTCCGTTTGAGCAATATTTCTCACCAACGGCGAGTAAAATTTTCCTGACACTGAGGTTTTGGCAATTGGTTGAGAAACAGTTTCCTTGGCAGTAGCCACGGTTTGCTCCAGCTCAGTCAACTCTTCAGAAATCGAAAGAACCTCATCATCAGCGGCCTCCTCAGCAACCAAAGTATGATCTGCTGTTGCTTCTCCTTCAGTTTCAATAATGGCAATGGTCTCCCCCACTTGAACAACAGAATCCTTTTCAAATAAGATTTCAACTAAAACCCCTTCTACCTCGCTAGGAACTTCAGAATCTACCTTATCAGTCGCAATCGCAAGGATGGCCTCGTCCAATTCAATAGAATCTCCAACTTCCTTTAGCCAACTTGTGATGGTTGCTTCTGCAACACTCTCACCCATTTTGGGCAATTTAAGTTCGAATCTTGCCATGATATCACTTTTTAAGAGATGGCAAAACTACAAAATTTCGCAGTAAAAACACTTTTTTTAAGCTTCGAAAACAGGAGCAAAATAATACGTTGTTTTCTAAGGGCGTTCCCCTGCGGGTCGCGCTATCCGCTGTATCTTTTTTGCCTTTAAAGGACAAAAAAGGATGCCGCTCCTATCCCTAACGCAACATCAAGGGTTCCATTCAACTGGGGCGATTAACCAGATACAGAGGAACTCTTAACAAGTACAGATCCCATCTCTAGGATGAGTCAGTACCCGAATGAGTTTCGCCTCCTCACTTCCCTCTTTTGGATGATGATGATACCTCCACTGAACCTTGGGTGGTAAACTCATCAAAATACTCTCTATCCGACCATTGGTTTTTAACCCAAATAGCGTTCCTCTATCGTGTATAAGATTAAACTCCACATATCGACCCCTACGTACCTCCTGCCAATCTCTGTGCGCCTGCGTGTAAGTCAACCCTCTCGTTCTCTCTACAATTGGGATGTAACTCCTTAAAAAACTATCCCCAATTTCCGTGACAAAATCATACCGATCTTGTATGGTAAATCCTTGCTCTTCTTTAAGATAATCAAAAAATAGTCCGCCTATACCTCGCGCTTCATTTCTGTGCGCATTCCAAAAATACGCATCACAAGACTTCTTATACATCGAATAAAAATTGGAGTCATGCCTATCGCAGGCCTCCTTGCAAACCCTGTGAAAATGAACAACATCCTCATCAAATAAGTAATACGGTGTTAAATCCTGTCCACCTCCAAACCACTGAGTTACCATCTTACCATTTCCGTCATACATTTCAAAATAACGCCAGTTAGCGTGAACTGTTGGAATCATCGGACTTTTTGGATGCAAAACCAAGCTCAAACCACAAGCAAAAAAATCACCCTGCTCTACACCAAACTGTGTTCGCAACACCTCAGGTAATTCTCCGTGAACAGCCGAAATATTTACACCCCCTTTTTCAAAAATACCACCATTTGTCATCACCCGAGTCGTTCCACCGCCGCCTTCAGGACGTTCCCAAATATCTTCCTGAAATTTCTCTTTACCATCCACTTCCTCTAATGTAGAGGTCATACGATCTTGTAGATTCTGAATATATTGATAAAACTGATTCTTCACACGTTTAAATTTATACTAACCATCTGGTATTTAACCATTTTCTTTTATGACAACATCGACCCTTATGCGACTCACTCCTCTAAAGAAGGATTTTACATTGCTGTTAGAATCAACGACCTCAGGGCAAGCCCACAAGGTACTTAAAGGAAACTATTTTAATCATTTCAAGGCAAACCTCGGGGAATACAACCATGCTCACCTTCTAATTGACAGATGCTAATCTGATAAGTGTAGAGAAACAACTCAAAATAACATC
>JABSPP010000162.1 GCA_013214275.1 Flavobacteriaceae bacterium | reverse complement strand
AAATGGTTAAGTCAATTACAAGGCAACAATATATTTTTTCTAATTATTGGACTATTTAATTATTCACTTTGGTATAAGTACATTGACTGAGTAAAACATCTTGCTCGTTGGGTTGCTGTTCATCAAATAAGTAGATTTGTTTAGTGTGGTCTGCAATGAAAACTTTAGCCATTTCTAATAGAATAGTTATCTGCTGTTCAGTAGAACCCGAACCTATGTGCTTAAAGATAACTCGTTTACCTTTTCGGTAGTGACATACCTGTACAGATTTAGAATCCCCTTTGGTTTTGATGACTCTGACATGTAGCATTTGACCCTATTAGTGCGGTCAAATTACAAATTTTTGAACTTAACTAGCTGATTATCAAAACTACCTTTTTGAACTCAATAACTAGCGGACAAGTCAGGAGTTGTCTATTTTCTTTCTTAATACATACATCTTATCATTTTTATTGTTAATTCTACATCTTTTGACTAAAGCTAACACTCGGTACTTCAAATGAGCTATGTGATAGATATACCCTATTGGATTTGAACTCAGAGAACTCTTTACTAGGAGAGTACTGATCTATCTAAAGATACTAAAAGATAAAGCTCATGTTTGGGATGAATCTCTTTGCTGATCTTAGCTTCAGGGTGATTTCACGATGATTTTTTGACCGATAGAAATGATATTGGTCTCCAACTTATTGATCTCTTTTAAAAGAGTTACCGTAGTGTTAAACTTTTTTGCAATGGAGTATAAAGTGTCTCCTTTTTTTACTGTGTAATCTTTAGGTGATGTTGCTGTTTTAGTCTCGGTAGTTGTATTTTTGATCACCACCCTTTTTGCCTCTTTTTTACCCCTTTTTAGGTCTTTTTTTGAAAACTTATCAAACTCATAGAGCTTGTAGTCTTCAATAATTTTTATCAACTTTTTTGGATACTTCCTATCTGTCGCGTATCCTGCCTTTTTGAGACCTCTCGCCCATCCTTTATAGTCGGTCTTTCTCAATTTGAATAAACCAGCATATCGCCTTCTAGTTGACAAAAACTTGGAATGATCTTTATATGAGGTGGCTACATAAGTATATTTTCTGAAGCATTCTCCTTTTGCATCGTCATCGTGATAAACTCTTTGTCCTTTCCATCCTTTATGGCACTTGATCCCAAAGTGATTGTTTGATTTTGAGGCTAACTGACTTCTTCCATTCCCCGATTCTAGAATCCCCTGTGCAAGGGTAATACTTGCTGGAATTTTATATTCGTGCATTTCTAATACTGCTAAAGGGGCATATTTTTTTATATATGAGAAGGTGTGCTTGTTAAGTCCTTTTTCTTTTCTCTCAAGACTTCTTACATGCTTGTATTGCCCTACGGAAGGAAGTTTGATCGGCTTTGGTTCAACGATGGTCACTTTATGTTTCTTATGCACACTCACCCTACTGCTTGAACCACATGCCGATAGCAGCATGGTCATTAAAACCATAAGTACAACGGAATTTCTCATATTTCTATCCTAAGATTACTTCCTTTGTTCTTTAAGCGTTGATTAAACCCCACTATACCTTGTAATCCTCCTGTGTGAACGGCAAGGATTTTAGCCCCTCTGGGGAACAGGTGCTTTTTTAGCATGTCTTTAATCCCAAACATCATTTTTCCTGTATAGATTGGGTCCAGAGGAATGGCTGTTGTTTTTCTAAACTCATTGATAAAGGTAATTAGCGCATCTGAATATTTTCCGTAACCTCCAAAATGGTAATCCATCATAAGTTTCCAGTTGTTTTGATGTGCGGCATACTTCCTAATTTCATCTTTTAAAAAATTTCCTTTTAATGCTGAAAATCCTAGTATATTTTGGTGTTTTTTCGAGCTTTTAATCAATCCAGCCATGGTTCCACCTGTTCCAACACAACAACAAATATAATCAAACTGCTTGTCTTCTTCTGTTAAAATCTCTTGGCATCCTTTGACTGCCAATTCATTGGTTCCTCCTTCTGGAATCACAAAAAATGACCCAAACTTTGAGTTCATTTTTTTTAAGAAATGAGTATTCATTTTCTTTCTGTAGTCCTCTCTTAAAATAAAGACAAACTGCATCCCGTATTGAGCAGCTTTGGAGAGTGTGGGATTCTGTGACAGGGTTGCATAGATATCTCTTCCCAGTTCATTTCCACGGATAATGCCAATGGTTTCAAAACCACTAATTTTTCCAGCAACTGCTGTTGCCAGAATATGATTGGAATAAGCGCCTCCAAATGTGAGTATCCTTTTATATCCATTCCCTTTGGCTTCTCTTAAGTTATATTTGAGTTTTCTATACTTGTTCCCAGAGATTTGCTGGTGAATTTGATCTTCTCTTTTGATAAAGAGTTGAATTTCCTTCTGATCTAATTGGGGAAGGAAAACCTGCTGATTGACGGGTAATTGAATTTCTGAAAACATCTTATGAAATGTTGGTCAACTCCTCCTCGATAAGCTCCCATGCTTCCATAAGTTCTTCATACTTTCTTTTTTTTGCAGTGTAGTCTTCAAAAAAATGAGGTCTGCTGGACACCTCATTATAATTCGCCGATAGTTCAAGATCAATCTGCTGAATTTCATGTTCTAAGTTACTAATTTGATCTTCAATTTTTGCTAGCTTATTCTTCAGTTTTCTCTGTACTTTTTCCTGTTCTTTTGATAATTGAGGCTGGTTTTTTTGAATACTTTTTTCTGCTTCTTTGACAATTGTTCTTTTTTCTGCTTCTCGCAAACTTTCCATCTTATGAACTTCTAGGAAATAGTCAATATCGCCCAAATATTCTTTTATCTCTTTGTCTTTGAACCCATATACTTTATTTGTGAGCCCTTGTAAAAATTCACGATCGTGAGATACTAAGATTAGTGTTCCTTTAAACTTCTGCAGCGCCTTTTTTAAAACATTTTTAGAAGTCATGTCTAGGTGATTGGTAGGCTCATCCATAACTAATACATTGAATGGCGACAAAAGGAGTTTACACAATGCCAAACGGTTTCTCTCTCCTCCAGAGAGCACTTTAGCTTTTTTATCAACAGTTTCACCACTAAATAAAAATGCACCTAGCATATCTCTAACGCGTGAACGATTGGTATCATCTGCAGCATCCTCCATAATTTCTACTACTGTTTTTTCTGGTGGTAGATATTCTGACTGATTTTGAGCAAAATAGCCAATCTCTACGTTGTGCCCCAGTCGTAGATGTCCACCAAAGGGAATTTCTCCTACAAGCATTTTGGCTAAGGTTGACTTCCCTTGTCCGTTTTGACCAACAAAAGCAATTCTACTGTTCCGTTCGATGAGCAGGTTAATATTTTCTAGCACGTGCTTATTACCATAACGCTTGGACAGATTTTCTGCTTCGAAAATAATTTTACCAGAGTTTTTGGAAATTGAAAAATGGATGTTCATCGTTGCTATGTCGTCTTGATCAACTTCAATCCTCTGTACTTTGTCTAGCTTCTTAATTAATGATTGTGCAAAGGCTGCTTTACTAGCTTTGTAACGAAATTTCTCGATTAACTGCTCTGTTTGTTTGATCTGTTTTTCTTGATTCTTCTGAGCTTGGAATTGCTTTTCTTTGATATCTTTTCTCAACTCTAGGAATTGAGTATAGGGCTTCTTGTAATCATATATTTTCCCAAGGGAAATCTCAATGGTACGATTGGTCACATGATCTAGGAACATTTTGTCGTGAGATACTAAGACAATGGCTCCGGGATATGATTTTAAAAAGCCTTCTAACCATATAATCGACTCAATGTCTAGGTGATTGGTTGGCTCGTCTAGAAGAAGAATGTCATTGTTCTGAAGGAGAAGTTTTGCCAGCTCTATACGCATACGCCATCCTCCAGAGAATGTGTCTGTTAATTGATTGAAGTCTTCTCGCTGGAATCCTAATCCTTGGAGTATTTTTTCTGTATTTCCTTGATAGTTATAACCTCCAATGAGTTCGTAACGTTCTGTGAGTTCGTTGAGTTCGATAATTAGATCGTTGTAACTGTTGCTTTGGTAATCGGTTCTTGTTGCTAGCTGTTCATTGACTTTTTCTACCTTTTTTTCGATATGTTGAATCTCTTCAAATGCTTGATAGGCTTCTTCTAGGATTGTTCTTCCGTGAAAAAAATCGATGTCTTGACGTAAAAATCCAATACGGAGGTCTTTATCAAATGCCATGGTGCCACCGCTGCTTTCAATCTCTTTGGAAATGACCTTGAGTAATGTTGATTTTCCTGCTCCATTTTTACCGATAAGCCCAACTCGATCTCCTTTGATGAGTTTGAAAGTAATTCCTGAAAATATATCTGCTCCTGCAAATGAAACGCTAAGATTGTGGACATTAAGCATAGGGTGGATTCTCTATTTTCTACAAATTTAACCGATTGCTTTCTTGTGTTGTTGTAAAAGTATAATTTTTTACATTGTAGTGAATGGGTTGAAACCAATTCATGTTGTTGAAAAGGTGACTTTAATACTGCGTTAGGGATAGCAGCGGCATCCTTTTTTGTTCTTTTTATATCATTTTAGGACGTCATTTGGGTATGAAATTTATGAGGTGTCATAGTTCATATTCATAAAGTGAATAAAACAAAAAAGATATAGCGGATAGCCCGACCCGAAGGGGAACGCCCTTATGAAACCAAGTATAGAATTGCCCTAATATTCTTTGATGGCTCTGAGTGGTGGCGA
>JABSPP010000161.1 GCA_013214275.1 Flavobacteriaceae bacterium | reverse complement strand
AACAACGGTAAAGAATTTCTAAATACATCAAATACATGGCTTTCTAACAATCGTCCTTCCTACAGCAACGGTGCTGTCTATGCCGATCTAGATAACGATGGAGATTTAGATCTTGTGATAAACAATATTAATGACCAAGCATTTGTTCTCAAGAATAACACTATAGAATACAACCCTGAAAACTCCTACTCACTTCACATTGATTTCAAAGGTCCTGAAAACAACCCTTTTGGTATTGGAGCGAAGGTGACGTTGTATGTCAACAATAATATCTTTACTCAGGAAAATTTTGCTACTCGTGGATATCTTTCAGCGGTAGCCCCTTCTCTACACTTTGGTTTGGGGACTTATAAAAAAATAGATTCATTGAAAGTACAATGGTCAGATGGAAAATATCAAGTAGTACCTACAATCGAAACCGCAGCTAGAATGACACTCTCTTACCAAGATGCTGGTGAGCAGGTAATATCGAATTCACAAAAAAACTATATGACTACAACCATAGGTATCAAACACAGAGACAATGCTCCAATTGAATTCAATAGAGATCCACTCATACCCTACGCCTTATCCAATTGTGGTCCAAATATTTCTATTGCGGATATCAATAATGATCAATTGGATGACTTTTTTGTGTCGGGAGGAAAGAGACAAGCTTCTTCCCTATTCATTCAAGGAACTAATGGGGCGTTTACACCACAACAGCAAGATCTCTGGCAAAAAACCAATTTAAATGAAGATGTTGCTCACGATTTTGGTGATATTAATGACGATGGATTTATAGATTTGATCGTAGCTAGTGGCGGAAACGAATTCAAGTCAGGAAAAGCTATCAAACCCAGAGTTTACTTGAACAACAAAGGGATTTTCAACCAAGTCAACTCTCAGCTTACATCACTAGAAATCAATGCCTCCAAAGTAGAACTTGTTGATCTTGACGATGACCAAGATTTAGATCTATGTATCCTAGCCGATGCAGAAAAAACAATCTTCGGAGCAACACCCAAACAATATCTATTCGAAAATAATGGCTCTGGAAACTTTAAAGACGTCACACAACAAATAGCTCCAGAATTTCAGTCTATAGGAAATGTCAAGGACATTATGTTTACAGACATCAACAATGACGGAGACCAGGACTTCGTAGTTATTGGACATTGGATGCCCATCACTATATTTTTAAACCAAGGAAATCAGTTCATAAAATCAGACTTTCAAGGATTGGAAAATTCAAATGGTTGGTGGAATACCTTAGAGTTACAAGACTTGGACAAAGACGGTGACCTTGACCTAATTGTAGGCAATTGGGGGCTGAATTCTCGTTTATCTGCATCAACTTCAGAGCCTATCACTTTATATCGATATGATTTTGATCAAAACGGAACAGAAGAACCTATTGTCAGCTATTTTTATCAGGGAGAAGAAACCACTTTTTCCTCCAAAGAAGAGCTAGAAAAACAACTGCCATTAATTAAAAAAAAGTACATCACACACGAATCCTTTGCCAAGGACGATTTTGAAGAAATTTTCTCAGCATCGGCACTCAAAAAAGCGGATAAAAAGCAAGTCTATGAGTTGGCTAGCTGTTACTTTGAAAACCTGGGAAATAGGAACTTTAAAAAACATATTTTACCCTATTTTGCTCAGATCTCCTCAGTGAATGATATATTTGTCTACGACTTCAATAATGATTCGTATTTAGATGTGTTAATAGCAGGTAATAATTATGAAATAAGCACCCAATTAAGTAAATTAGACGCCTCGCGAGGCGAAGTACTTTTAAACGATCAAAAAGGAGGTTTCTTCTTTGCTGACAACCTCAATTTTGACATTCAGGGAGTCGTTCAATCCCTCAAAAAAATTAAGGTTCAAAATAAAAACTTCTTGCTCGTTGCAAGAAACAACGATAGCATTCTAAGCTATCAACTAGATAGAGATTGAGAATAGGAATGATAGATAGTAAGAATACATATTACATGGCTAAAAAAGGAATGTATAGCAATCGATATATTTTGATCATATGCACGCTTGCATTGCTGATTTCTTGCCAAGGGAATCAGGAAGAGCAACTTAGGGATACTCTGTTTACCGCTCTTCCGTCGTCAAAAACTGGGATTGCATTTGTAAATGAAGTCGTCAATCAAAAGAACTTCAATATTTTCAAATATCGAAATTTTTACAATGGTGGTGGTGTCGCTATTGGGGATATCAATAATGATGGTCTGGCAGATGTTTACATGACGGCAAATATGGGACCCAACAAACTCTATCTGAATAGAGGGAATTTCACATTCGAAGACATCTCTGCTTCGGCTGGTGTAGAAGGTAACAAACCATGGTCCACTGGAGTGAATATGGTAGATGTGAACAACGACGGTCTTCTCGATATTTATGTCAGTAATGCGGGAAATCTAGAGGGCAATAACCATGACAATGATCTTTACATCAATAACGGAGACCTCACCTTCTCCGAAAAGGCAGCAGAATACAATTTAGCAGACACTGGATTTTCTACACATGCTACATTCTTTGATTATGATAAAGATGGTGATCTAGATGCATATATTTTAAACAACAGTAATATTCCCGTGAGTAGTCTTGGATACGCTGAGCAGCGCGAGCAGAGAGCTCAAGACTGGGAAAATGTCCCTAAAATATTTAGAGGAGTCGGAGATATGTTATTAAGAAATGATGGAAATACATTTACCGATGTTAGTGATGAAGCTGGAATCTATGGAAGTTTAATTGGGTTTGGACTGGGTGTGATGATCAGTGATATTAATCACGATTTATATCCTGATATCTACGTGTCAAACGATTTCTATGAGAGAGATTACCTCTACATCAATAATCAGGATGGTACGTTTACCGAAGAAATTAAAAACTGGACCTCTCACCTATCTTTATCTGCCATGGGTATTGATATGGCTGATATTAATAACGACGGATTAGCCGATATTTTTATCACTGATATGCTTCCCGATGGCGACCAACGTGTAAAATCTGTCATGGAATTTGAAGGATATGATATCTTTAAACTCAAGCAGAGTAAAGACTTTTATCAGCAATACATCCAAAACACCCTTCAACTAAATAATGGAAACGAAAGTTTTTCTGAGATTGCTTATTACAGTGGTGTTTCTGCGACAGACTGGAGTTGGGCAGGATTACTATTTGATATGGATAATGATGGTTACAGAGATATTTATGTTACCAACGGAATTAACCACGATCTTACTGATCTTGACTTTGTAGATTTCTTTGCCAATGAGATCATTCAGAAAATGGCACTAACAGGGAAAAAAGAGGCGATAGACTCCATCATTAACAAAATGCCCGTAGTGCCACTACCTAACTACGCATATCACAATAACAAAGACCTAACTTTTAAAGATCAAGCACTGGCTTGGGGTCTCGGTAAACCAAGTCGATCAAACGGGGCAGCATATGGTGACTTGGATAATGATGGTGATTTAGACCTCATTGTTAATAACGTCAATATGGAAGCCTTCGTTTACAAAAACAATACGTCGGAATTAAAAAAACACAACTATCTTAAAATGAAATTTAAAGGCAGTGAAAAAAATCATTTTGCTGTCGGAACACAAGTTAAGCTATACCTTGGAGATAAGACATATTTCCAAGAGTTAATCCCATTTAGAGGGTTTCAATCTTCTATGGAGTATCCAATGACTATAGGATTGGGAAAAGCACAAACCATTGATTCGCTCCATATAATATGGCCCAATGATGCATTTACAAAGATGGAAAATATTCAGGTGAATCAAACCCTAGAATTCTCTCAAGCAGATGCAAAGCAACAATTTATTTCGAATAAAAAGAGGAAAAAAAATACCATACTCAAAGAAATAAAAAGTAAAAACTTATTAGCTCACAAAGAAAATCCATACAATGACTTTAATCATGAGGGGTTAATCAATCAGCAACTCTCTCAAGAGGGTCCAGCACTGGCCATTGCCGATATAAACGGAGATGGAAATGAAGATGTTTTTGTTGGAGGGGCTTCAGGACAATCTGGAACTATTTATTTCCATAAAGACCATGGGATCTTGAGTTCTTTTGCACAAAGAGCATTAGAGGATGATGCTAATTTTGAAGACACTGCGGCTGCTTTTTTTGATGTAGATCAAGATGGTGATTTAGACCTTATGGTGGGCTCCGGAGGAAACGAATTAGACTCAAAAAAGCCAGAAAATAGACTTTATATCAACGATGGTAAGGGGAGGTTTACAAGAGCAACAATTAGCATCCCTTCAACAGGAGATAATGTTTCAATTATTGCACCCAATGATTTTGATCAAGATGGAGATATTGACGTTTTCATCGGATCTAGAAGTGTTGTAGGTAGCTTTGGTATTGATCCTAATCATCTATTCTTAGAAAATCTTGGAGATGGTACATTCAAAAACTCCACAGAACGCATAGCATATCCAACAAAAAAAGCAGGGATGATTACCAGTGCTCTGTGGGCAGATATTGACGGAGATCTTAAAAAAGATCTTATTACAGTTGCCGATTGGGGAACCCCAAAAATTTTCAGAAATAATGGTCGAAGACTCACGAGCTATACCTCTTCTTTAGATAGTATTCGCGGATGGTGGGGAGTTATTGAAAAAGCTGACTTAGATAACGACGGCGAAATCTATTTAGTCATAGGGAATCAAGGAAAAAATCCACAC
>JABSPP010000160.1 GCA_013214275.1 Flavobacteriaceae bacterium | reverse complement strand
CTTCCAATGTCTTCTTTGAGGGTTAAAAGTTGATACTTTTGGTTAAAAATGGCTGCAGCATGACTTCCTCCTGTTTGTTGAAAAACTACTTGTTGCTTTTGTAATTCGTGAAACATTCTGAATAGGTGTTCTGCTGAGAAAGAGAGTATCTGATCTAGCGCATCTTTTTTGAGTGTCATATCTTCTAGCTCTTGTCTTCCGCAAATCCCACAGGAGGAGACAGAGAGTAGGGTTCGCTTGTTCAGGTATCCTTTGCCCAGGTCACTTTTGGGGATGGCAACATTGATTACACTGGGAACTTGATCCTGTTTTTTTTGAATAGACATTAAAGGATTGGTTTCTTTTTTGTAAATATCCTCTGCATACAGCAAGCCTCGAACAAGATCAATGTCGTCTTCTGAGGTTCTCATTACCACTGTGTATGGGGTATTGTTGATGTTGATTTGCAGTGGTGCTTCTACAACCAAATAATCTTGAACCTGATGATGTGCATTGTTAAAAATCTTAAGTCCTTGGTATTTGTTTGTCTGCATAAAAAGAAACACAATAAATCGCTTAAACAAACTTACTAAAAATCCCTGAGCTCTTTAAAAAAGAAAAGAGTAACGCTATACTTGCGCTGGTATCTGACATACCGATTTAACATGCATGCCTGATGACCAATGTTATCCTTTAAATTTACATGGGAGTTCGGATGCTGCGTAAGCGATAGAAGCGGCATCCTTTTTTGTCCTGATAAGGCAAAAAAGATAGAGCGGATAGCGCGACCCAAAGGGTTACGCCCTAAAAAAACAAAGAGTGAATATGCCTTGGATGATCGGATAAGACATGGTTTGCTAATGGGTTTTTTGAATTTTTTTGCAAATGATACAGAGGCGCTGATGCTTGATTGTGGTAGTGAAAAATAGGTAGTGGTCGCCACCGTCTTTTATTTGAAGTTCTTTTCTGATCTGTTGGACGGTCTTTGGAAAATTTCTTGTGGTGATGTTTGCTTTTTGATGGGGAAGTAGTCTTTTGATCTTTTTTTTGTCGTAATTAAGAAGGTGGGTGATTTGAAAGCTTCTACCTGGAAAATCGAGTAGTTGATTGGAGGTGTAGAGGTGCGATTGTGGATGGAGTTTACACACTCTTAATTGCTTGGAAATGTGATGAAATCCTCCTGCTTTTAATATCGCAACATTGGGTTCGTAGAGGTATTTTTTGGGGGTATCGTATTGGGAGTCTGCCTGCTCGTTATCTCTAAACGAAAAGTACTGGGAGGTGTTTTTGAGGATGTTTACTGTATGGATTAAAATAGGTCTCAAATGATATTTTTTGAGGAGAAACAGCAGTTCTTTAACTTCTCCCATGACAGCTATCACATGAATTTCTTTAACGGAATGCAATGCTCGAACAGCACTCGAAATATCCAGCATGGGAGAGGTTTTAATGAGGATGGTCTTTGATCGGCTAAACAGGATTTCTAGGATACTGGGAACATTGGGTTGGCAATCTTCTAATAAAAATACTCTGCCTTTGTGTTCTTGCCTTCGGGAGGGATCGATATAGATCCCATCAAATGGGTCTTTGGAATGGTTGAGATATTGAACGCCGTCGTTGCAGAGGGTTGTAATATTGCTAGCGTTTAGCTGTTTAAAATTATGTGATGCGATTTGGGAAAGTTCCTTGTTGATCTCGCAATGCACGACTTTCTGGAAGTTTTTTGAAAATGCAAAGGCATCAACGCCAAATCCTCCGGTAATATCGATGATGGATGTCCCTTGCATCAGCTTCGCTTTGTAGTTGGCTGTGAGTTCGGATGAGGTTTGTTCTAAATTCAACTTTGGGGGATAGTAGATATTTGTTGTCTGAAACCAGCTGGGTAGCTTTTTTTGACTCTTTTTCTTTGCGGCAATTTGAATGGCAATTTCTTGTATGCTTACATTGTGAAATGGTGAGCCTTTTAGAATGAGTTTGGTGAGATCTGATGATAGGTTTTGATTGATAAAATCTTGAACGTCTTTATGTAATAGGGCTGTATTCAAAAATCACAGGTCTTTTGTCAGTGATTTTACAATCTTATTATCTGACAAAAATTCTTTCAATATGACTTTTAGTGCGGTGTATGTAGGGACAGCGACAATCATTCCTACAGGTCCTAACAACAAACCACCAATGATGATGACTAGGAAAATTTCTAGAGGGTGTGATTTTGTGGTCTTGGAGAAAATAATAGGCTGACTTACAAAATTATCGATCATTTGTGCGATAAAGTAAAAGATCATAATATAGGTAGTAGTAGGTAAAATTTCGGATTGAAAACTAACTCCAGGAGCGAGATTGCTCGTCATTGATAAAACAATCATTAGAAAAGCTCCAATCAGCGGACCTACGTAGGGGATAATATTTAAAAGGGCGCATAAAAAAGCAATGACAACAGCATTTGAAATTCCAAAAGACACTAAAATAATGGTATATAAAACAAATAAAATGCTGATTTGTAGCATGATCCCTAAAAAGTAACGAGACAGTAAGTCGTTGATGGTTTCTAAGGATTGAACAAATCGGTTTTCGGTTCCTTTTGGGATGATGGCCAACAGTGAGTTTTTAAAAATTCTACTGTCTTTCATGAAAAAGAAAGCAATAAAAACTACTGAAAATAGCCCAATACTGAGTGATCCCACAGCACCTATAAAGGTGCTGAGTGCATTGGGGATCGCTTTTAAGCTCGACATTAAATCGGTACTTTGTAGTTCACTTAATACATCAATTCCTTTTGAATCAAAATACACATTGATTTCGGTAATGAGTGACTGAAGGTTGTCTTTTAACCCTTCTGACTGTGATTCTAGTAGTGAAAGACTCTTTCCTTGTTCAACAACCAATGGGATAAACATGCTTATAAGAGCGAGAAAAAGCATGACAAAAATAGTCATTGTGGTTGCTACTGCTAGGGTGTTGGGAAATTTTAATCGCCTTCTTAAAAAGATAATAAATGGACGCGCAATGAGTGCAATAACTGCTGCTACGGCGATATACACAAGTACTGACCTTACGACATAAAGGAAGTAGCACAGAAGTGTAATTCCTGTGATAATTCCTAGGGCTCTTAAAATTCCGTTGGCAATAATTTTTGAATTCATTCGTTGTATCCTTTTACATCTCCCATACTCAGTTGATTCCCGCTTGATAATGTGTGGCTTTTGGGGAGCATGGTTCCCGATGCTGTTTCTATCCAATTTTCCCAAGTGGCTTCTGCGCCTTTTATGTTCATACTGGGGACATACATTTTATAGCTTGTAGGCATGTATTGATCATCGAGCATCCAAATGTAAGAATCTCCCGGGGTTGTCCCTCCAATCGTGTAATGGACTTTTAGTGCTTCTTTACCGTCTATGGTTACGATACTGCGACAAATACCGGGTTCAAATAGTTTGTGTGGTGCTACAAGCCAAAAGCTATCGTTATTAAAAAGGTCTTGTGCGCGTTTTACCAAGCTGCTATTATTTTCAATTTCTTTGCCTTTAAGATAAGCGCGGCTTTTTTCTAGGTCGTTAGGGTATAATAGCACTTTAGCATCGTTCCACAGGACTTCTACACGATGTTGTTCTTTGTCCCATTGGTAGGTTCTGCGCGTTGCAAAACTCCAATCTATGTAGCGTGTTTTTTTGTAAGCCTCGTGTTTTATTGCTTTTAGAACTTTTTGGGCTAAGGCATCCGCTTTGGGATTGTACGCTTTTACATCACCGAGATCTAGCTCTATTCCAAACCCAGAAATAGTATGTGAGGTAGGAAATTTCATCCCAGAGTCTCCTTGTTTCCAATCGCTCCAGGTTGCTGTCACTCCTCCCAGAGGGATAAGGCTCACCCACATTTTGTAGCTCGTTGGAAATCCATTTTCATCAAGAATCCAAAGGTAAGAATCGCCGGGGGTTGACCCCCCTGAGGTGTAGGTAACCAGCAATGCTTTTTTACCATCGTAGTCTACTATCCTACGTTCAACACCTTGCTCAAAAACTTTGTATGGAGCCACCAGCCAAAAGCTATCGTTATTAAAAAAATGCTGCGCTGTTTGAATAATTTCGGGAGTTGCTCCTTCGCTTTTAGAGGGATCTTTGAGATGAAGAGTCACCTTGTTTTCATCCCATAAAACTTCTACTAGATCTTCCTGTTTTTTCCATCGATACTGATGTTTTCCTCGAAAGTTCCACTCGATAATTTCAGTGGTATCGAATGCATCTTTATTGATAGCACTTAGCATTTTTAACGCCAGATCATCAGCTTCTTTTCCAAGAGTTCCCTGAGGTAAAGATTCGTCATTGGCAACAAAGAGGATGATACATGCTGCAATGAGAATAGAAAGAAAAATAAGGATTCGTTTAATGATTTTTTTCATGGTGATGTATATTATTTTTCAATTTTCATCATTTGATTGAATTTGATACGGATACTGAATAGCCGTCATGACCCTCCGCCTCATGATTTCAACTTCTTTTCTATCGTGCATTTGTTGGATGTCTCTTGCGAGTTGACCTGAAACTAATGAATGATTTCTAAGCCTACATTTAGTATTTATTTTCTACAACGCTGTTAGAGTCCAATGATTCTCATTGTTCAAAAATACATCAACTCAGTCACATATGGGCATTTCTAGATGAGATTTTACCTCCCGCTCTGCACGGAGTATCTTTTCTAAAAAACAGATAAAAACCATGAATGGTT
>JABSPP010000016.1 GCA_013214275.1 Flavobacteriaceae bacterium | reverse complement strand
CTTCCTAAAAAATCCTGTATTTGTTTTCCTTTGTCTTGCATTTCCATGGCCCATTCCAGCTCCATGTACGAAGCTCCTAGCTGATCTTCATCAGAGCGGTGGTCTCCCCATAATCCGTCTGTAGGTGGAGCTTCTATGATCTCTCGATGAACACCCAGCACACTTGCAAGGGCATACACTTCTGATTTTAGAAGGTCGGCAATAGGGCTTATATCTACCCCACCATCACCATATTTCGTGTAGAAGCCAACACCAAAATCTTCGACTTTATTTCCTGTCCCAGCTACAATATATCCGTGTAAGGCTGCAAAATAATACAAGCTGGTCATCCTCAATCGAGCTCTCGTATTTGCTAAAGACATCAGCCTACTTTCTTCATTTTCAACAGGTGGGAGAGCACCTACTAAACTATCAAAAACAGGGGTTAAATTCACGTGAGTTAAGGATACATTATTGTAACGCTCTTGTAGCCAAGCAATGTGATTCAATGCTCTACTTACATGATTTTCTGACTGGTAAATTGGCATTTCTAAACACAAAGTGGGAAGTCCAGTTTTAGCACACAAGGTTGAGGTTACTGCTGAATCAATCCCTCCAGAAACACCAACAACAAAACCGTTGACACCAGCGCTCTGCGCATACTCCTTTAACCACTTAACAATATAATCTACAACTCCTTCTACTTGCATGGTGAACTATTTTAGTATTTTTGGCGTTTAAATTTTAGGCTAAGATACAAAGCAAATGCGAAATTATATCCTCCTAACCCTACTTTATAGCATGTTTTTTTCCTGTGCAGAGAAACCGAAAAATCTGGTTGATGTTTCTGCCATACAAGCCGATTTTTCTATTAAAAGATTTGAAATTGATTTTTATAATGCTGATAAAAATGACTTAGATCAATTGAAAAAAACGTACCCAAAGCTATTTCCAGATAGCACACCAGATAGTATTTGGATGGCTAAAATTAATGATTTGGATGAACGAGAATTATTTTTTGAAATACAGAAGGTGTATGAGAATTTCAAGACAACAGAAAAAGAATTAAATCGGCTATTTAAGCACGTAAAATACTATCATAAAAAGTTTGAAGTTCCAGGTGTAATCACTGTTTTAAATAACATCGATTATGAATATCGCGTGGTTTATAATGACGATTTGCTCTATCTCTCTCTAGACGTTTACCTTGGGGAAGAGAGTCCGTTTTATGCGGACTTTCCCGATTATATCAAGGAAAATAACAAACAAGAGAGAATTGTTGTAGATGTTGCTTTAAAGCTTATAGAAGGACAAATTACGCCCTCTGCAAACCGAACTTTCATAGGGAAAATGATCGCTGAGGGGAAGAAACTATACCTGTTAGACCTGTACCTCCCCGAAAAATCTGATCACCTAAAAATAGGCTATTCTAAGGAGAAGTTGAATTGGGCAATTGCCAATGAATCCCAAGTTTGGAGGTATTTTATAGAGCATGATATGTTGTATAGCACAGATACCAACCTTGGTAAAAGGTTTTTACAAGATGCTCCATTTTCTAAATTTTATCTTTCAGAAGATTCGCGTTCCCCCGGAAGAATAGGACAATGGATGGGGTGGCAAATCGTTCGCTCTTTTATGGAAAAGAATGATGTATCTTTGCAGACCTTTTTGGAAACCTCCGAGGAAAAGATTTTTGAAAAGTCAAATTATAAACCAAAAGAGTGATGGCAACAATCCATAGATCTAAGATAGAGTTTACAGTAGATTTAGACGAGAATAGAATACCTGAACAGATGAGATGGACAGCTAAAGATGGAGGTGTAGAAGACGAAGCTACAAAAGCTATTTTGCTGTCCGTTTGGGATCATAAAACCAAAGATACGTTACGTATGGATCTCTGGACTAAAGAGATGTCTGTAGATGAGATGAAACAATTTTTTCATCAAACTCTGATGTCCATGGCAAATACTTTTGAAAGGGCTACCAATGACGATAAAATGAGTGCAACAATGCGAGATTTTTGTGATTATTTTGCAGAAAAATTGGAGCTACTTAAAAAATAAAAGACGCCATTCAGAGTCAATTGTTTTTCTAAAAAAATGTGTATTGGTACTAGTGAGAAGATTTCATAGATATGAACAATCAGCCAGATTTGTGAATAAATAAAATTTTATTTTTCACTTGTTTTAAATACATTTGTATTTATGTTTTTAAAAATAAAAAGCATACCTAAAGGGTTCTGCAGACTCTTCAGGTATAAATGGAAGAATGAAAAGATGGGTATCACGATGGTATTTACTCTTTTCGAATTCTTAGTTGAAGAAAGCGACTAAATCTAAATTGGCTCTGGTGAGTTGCACAACAACTCATCAGAGTTTTCTTTAAAACAGTAATTATTCAACACTACAAATATAAAATAAATTTTGTACAAAAAAACAAAAAAAATAGATTTTCAAAAAAAATTTGTTTTTTAGCACAAAAAAATTACTACCATTAGAGCGTGTCTAGGAGGTCAAGTTCAACTTTCAATTAAATATAGACTATGGATAAATTCTGTGAAAGATATTTACCCTTCTGGTTTCAAAAAACCAACATCGTGTGGCACGTATGATCTTCTAAATCAGCTTATAAGCTAAGAGTGTTTAAATATCAAAAGTTAGTGTAAATTCGAATGCGTGAAAGATATTTATTGGTAAAAAATAGTATTACGCTGAATTTCTACTTGCGTTGATATTTCCAAATAAAGACCGTGTCACCATTTTTTGGTAAACTTCCAGTGCTTCTGAGTTCTGCTCATCATTTTTCTGAAGTTCTTGAATTTTTCTCAAAGCAAATTGTTGAATGGTAAGTAGTGGAAGAACAATATCTTCTCTTACTTCAATTGAGGCTTTTCCATCGGGATAATTTTCCATTAATTCCTTGTGACCCGTAATTTTTAAAAGCAATCTTTTACTTGTTTTATACTCTTGATAAATCAATTGCCAAAATTCACCAAACTCATGATCATCAGCCATATAGGCGGTGAGCTCAAAAAATGATTTTGTTAGGCTCATCACACTATTTTCTAGTAATGCTTTGAAAAAGTCTGACTGGTTGTATAGATCTTGCACTTTATCAAACGCTCCTGCGTCTTCATATTTTTTTAATGCAGTTCCTACACCAAAGAAGCCAGGTACGTTTTGCTTTAACTGACTCCAGCTTCCTACAAAAGGAATAGCTCTCAAATCAGAAAACTTCAGTTGATCAGATGTTGAGCGTTTACTAGGCCTGCTGCCAATATTGGTTTTTGCATAATACTGAAGCGTGCTCATTTTTTCCAGATAGGGTAAAAATTGGGGGTGCTTCTTAAAAGCGACATATTCCTTGTAACTGGTTTCTGCTAGATCATTCATGATGATTTGATGCTCATCGCTCATTACATCTTTCTTAAACACCTCGTTTTTAATTCCAGAACTCAATAATTGTTCAAGATTATATTGTGCGGAGTTCAAAGTCCCAAAATTAGAACTAATAGTCTGTCCCTGAATCGTTAACTGAATCTCTTTATCCTCAATAGTTGGACCCAAAGAGGCGTAAAACTGACTTGTTTTTCCTCCTCCTCGTGCAGGAGGGCCACCGCGACCATCGAAGAAGATTACTTTGATTCCAAATTCTCTTGAAATTTCTGTGAGTGCTTCCTTTGCCCTAAAAATGGCCCAATTGGCCATTAAATAACCTCCATCCTTAGTCCCGTCTGAAAAACCAAGCATGATCGTCTGCTTATCTTTTCTGTATTTTACATGAGCGCGGTATGCTTTATTGGCATATAAGGTTTTCATAACCTCTTTTGAATTCTGAAGGTCATCTATGGTTTCAAACAAAGGAATGATATCTACGGGTAATTTTTTGCCAAATCCAGATAAGTTGAGCATGGCGAAAGTCTGCATGACATTCAATGCTGTCTGATTATTACTGATAATATACCTGTGCGCACCACGCTTGCCATTTCTATATTGAATCTCTTTGATAGCTTGAATAGATCCCAAGGTTTTCACCAACATATCATCGGAGAAAATGCGAATATCTATAGTACCTTTTAGCTCAGATAATACCTCAATTTGATCTTCGGAAGAAAGTTCCAAATAATTTGAAGGGAAGATTGTTTCACCAGCATCCAACAGTGTTTGAACCATTTTGGTAAATGCATTGTGGTGTACTCTACTATCTTGTCGGATATCCAAGGTAGCAAAGTGAAATCCAAAGATGGATACCTTGTGGATAAGATCGTCCAATTCCTCTAAGAATAAAGACTCGTGATCACGGACTAAAATCTCTCGAATTTCATGGAGATGCTTTAAGAGAATCTTTTGAGAGAAGTTAACTACCTTGTAGCTTTTGGTAACGTGCTTGTACAACCTCTTTTCAACACGATTCAAGATCTCCTCAATCCCTTTAAATGTGAGTCTTCTTTTAAGTTTGCGAATGTCTCTGTAATATTTTCTTAGAATGGTTTGGCGAAGTCTTTCTGCTACTTGCAAGGTGATTTCTGTTGTTACAAATGGATTTCCATCGCGATCTCCTCCTGGCCAGAACCCCAAATCAATAATTTCATTATCCAAGACTTCTCCCTCGTAGATGTTCTGCTGAACGTAATTGTATATCTTACTCACCGAGTCGTAAAAAACATTTTCCAAGTACCAAATTAGACGCACTGCTTCGTCATAAGGAGATGGCTTAACTTTTTTGAAAAAAGGTGTTTTACCCAATTGAGCTAATAAGTTTTTAATGGTTAACAGATCATCTTCTTGAATTGCCTTATCCAAATCTGTAATAATCGCTAAAACATTACCGGGGTAAAATTGGGTGGGATGAGCGGTAAGAACAATGCGAACCTTAAATTCTTTTAAATACTGTATTAATTCCTGTTTCTTTCCGATAGAAAATGCATGTTCTTTAGAACTTCTTAAAGTTCCTATTCCGTCCATGTTATTGATGATGGGGAATGCTGCGTCTTCAATAGCATCGAATAGTACTACCTGACGTTCTATGTACTGAATGAATCGAAATAAAAGATTGATTTTCTCTTTATCACTAGGATTGTCCTGATATCTTTTAAAAAAGGTATCTACAATTTCTGTTGGGTTCTTCCCTTGTTTGAACCCTTTTTTACAAACTTCGTGAAATAGTGGTAGCAATACCCCCGTGTTACTAATTGTATCAAAGGGTAATGTCATAAATATACTATTGTATATTTGGTATTTAGACATCACATTTTCGTTAAACCTCGTGAGTTTTGACTGGGTTGACATCTTAAGAATTTTAGTAGAATGAAGTTACAAAACGATTGGCTTTCTATGTTGTTTTTACCAAACTATTTACGAAAACGTTGTAATGGCAAGCTATTGGTCTTTGTGAAGCCAGCGATTCATGGCATAACCAAATAACCAACCGCCTAGCATCCACAATGGAAGTGAAATTAGTACTTTTTTGATGGTAATGGGTTGCTCATTCATCAATGGGAAGATGATCGTCATGATGATAAACATTCCGACACCCCAAGGCATACCTATACGAATGATTTCCTTATGATCTATACGTTTAAGGTTGGGATAACTGTTTGATATTTGTATATTTTCTTTGAATCACTAGCCTTTACTTAACAGCTTGCTCTACAAAGGGTCGATTGCTAAACATTTGCTTTCCTTTTATCAGCCAATTGTAATAGGTTCCTTTATCTGTGTATTGCTCAGCTCGGTTTAGTATTTCTAGATCAGGTGTCATCTGAACATAATAAGGCTGAGAGGCTGTTTTAAAATTTATATTTTGAAAAGTACCCCATTTATCTCCTACAGTTTCTATTTTTTTTGTTTTTCCATCTGCATAAACAAAAGTAAATTGTTGGTTTTCAGATAATTTTTTTCGATCATCAACATATAAAGAGATGAGGATGTAATCATTTTTCAGTATAGTATAAATTTCTGGATCGCTCCAAACATTATCTTCAACTTTTCTACAATTCACACACGCCCATCCTGTAAAGTCAAGTAAAATAGGTTTGTTTTGATTTTTAGCTACCTGTAAGCCCGTTTCAAAATCTTTATAACAATCTAGTCCTAATGGACAATCGCTTTCTTGGTGATAGATACTATAAAATTGTGGAGGGGGAAAACCACTCAGCAAGTTTAGTTCCCACCATGGCGTTTTTAGTACACCAGGAGTTATATAAACGACAAATGAAAGTGTTAAAATCCCAAAAGAAACTCTTGTAAAACTCAATTTTTTATCTGGTCCGTCATGAGGAAATTGGATTCTTTTGAAAAGATATAAAGCAAGTGCTGTAAATATGATGATCCAAATTCCGATAAAAACCTCTCTTTTTAAAATATCCCAGTGCATCACTAGATCTGCGTTGGACAAAAACTTAAATGCAAATGCTAGCTCCAAAAATCCTAGAACTACTTTTGTGGTATTCAACCAGCCTCCAGATTTTGGTAGCGAGTTTAGCCAACTGGGGAATAGGGCGAATAAGGCGAAAGGCAATGCTAATGCCAATCCAAATCCAGCCATTCCGGCAGTTAATTGCATAGCGGTATCACCTGCTTTTGTGATAGATCCTGCAAGTAACGATCCTAGGATAGGGCCTGTACACGAAAAAGAAATAATTGCAAGGGTAAGTGCCATTAGGAAAATTCCGACGATCCCACCAACATTCGATGCTGAATCCACCTTATTTCCCCAAGAATTAGGAAGGGTAATTTCATAGTATCCAAAGAAAGAGAACGCAAAGAAGATAAGAATAGCAAAGAAGAAAATATTCAACCATACGTTGGTAGAAATCGTATTTAAAATATTCGGATCTATTCCGTCTATCAAGTGAAAAGGAACACTCAAAAGAATATAAATTATCACAATAAAGAGTCCATAAAGAATCGCATTGGTGATGCCCTTAGCCTTGTTCTTGGATTGTTTTGTAAAAAATGACACCGTAAGCGGTATCATGGGAAATACACAGGGAGTTAAAAGAGCCAATATTCCTCCGGCTAAACCTAGGAAAAATATGGCCCACAAGCTTACACGACCTTCTTCATGACCTTCAAGACGCTCAGTATTTTTTAGGTCAAGGACTAATTCTTTCGAAAGTCTCTTACTTTTATCATCAATGATTATTTCTTCAGCTACAGATGCCTTCCCATTAAGAGAGAAGGTAAAATCGTCATCAATATTAATACATACATCTTTACACACTTGCGCAAAAAAATTAAGTTTTACGATGGGTATATCTTTATTCTTTAGCTTAATTCTTTGTGTTAGGGTTGCCTTGTCTTTAAAGAAAATTTCCTCTTTTTTCCAGACACTACTATATGCTTTAAAAGTTTCACTTTCCTTTGCTTTCCCTAAAAGCTCATACTCAGGATTTTCTTCAGAAGTGGTAATTTCTAATGGCAAGGAAGCTAGGTCTGGGTTGTATTGGGAGTACATGTGCCAATCTTTTAAAATACGTGCATTAAAGATTAAATTGTACTCTGTTTCCGATAGTTTTTCTACTGAAGTCGATAATACTAAAGGGTTTTGTTCTGTTTGTGCATTTGTGATCAAAGAGAACAATAAAAACAGCAATAGAAAATGTCTTTTCATAATGAATGTCATATTGTTGATGTTTTTACATTTAACAAATTGAAATGTGTGTTTATATGTTTAATTCATCAAACAAAGCAATGAGATCTTTGTTTGAAGGTCTAGGAGCATTAGAATTTACAATATTTCCAGAGGGGTCGATTAAAATAAATCCAGGAATTCCCTGAATCATGTAGTCTTTTATGAATTTAGACTCCCAGCTATTATCTGCAAATAATTGAATTCCTCCAAGTTTTTCATCAATAATCATCCGTTTCCATTTAGCATGATCTTTTTGATCATCAATAGAAATGCTGATGAATTCGATATTTCTTCCTTGATATTGTTTTTCTACTTGTTTTAAACTGGGAATCTCAGCTCTACAGGGACCGCACCAGGTAGCCCAAACATCGATGTAGAGATATTTCCCTTTAAAATCATCTAAAGTACTTGTTCCACCTGCATTATTTTCGTAATCAATGAATTTTGGCGAACTGTATCCTTTTCCTACTAATTTTAGAGCATTGTATGATTTAGTAATTTTTTCATTGTATGATTCATTAGTTGAAACCTGTATAAACTTCTTATAGTATTCATCTAAATTGTTGGTGTACAGTATTCTAGTCTGAGCATCATCAAATAATAATTTGTTTTTGATAAGGTCGCTTTTGATCGTGGCATAAAGGTTTAGCAATCTGATATCAGGATCAACTAAAGTATCTGCATTTTTTGATACCTCTTCTTTAAAGTAGTAGTCAATTAAGGTTCTGTATGAAGGAGAAAACTTAAAATCATTTTCATTATCATGTTCAATGGTTTTTAATTCATCTGCAAAACCCTCAGAAGGCTTGAATGTTCTGTTATCGGTATAGTAGCCGTGATAAGTAAGATATCTTCTGATGTAGTTTAGATACTCATATTTGATGTTATTTTTTTCTCTAACAATAAATTCGTACTCCAAATTTGTTTTTGAAGCGAGTAATTTTAGCATTTCTTCTTTAAGGCTTGCAATGGATTGTTTGAATTCAACTTCATCTTTTTTAAATAATTCAATAGGATCTCCACGGAGTTTACCCTTTTCAAAAATATAGTGATTGATCTCACTTCCAATTCCAGAAATCACAAGTGTAGAATCCATTTTTTTGGAATCGTACTCGATGGTAAGGTTATCTCCTTTTGATAGGTAAAGAAAGACTTCATTATTGTTTTCATATATAGAATATCCATGATTCCAATCTAAAGTGATGGTGTCTCTAAATTCTTCACTTTTAGTTAAAGAAATATCTCTGAAATCATCATAATCATAGAGATTATCAAGTGTAATTTTATCTGAATTGGAGTTCAGAATTTTACCTGAAATCACTGCAAAGCCTGGTGCTTTCTGGTTCTTACAAGACAGAAACAGGATTGCGATAAATACAAATACGGATAGTTTCTTCATAAAGAATAGGGTCAGTTCTTACCTATTTGAGATAAACGAAATCATCATTTTCCTTGTTGTTTTTTCTGACTTATAAATGAACCTATGGTCTTGTCGCATTCCAACGACCCATACAATAGTATCCTCAACATCAGTTAACAACCAGATTCTTTCCTTTTCTATCAAGGAAAGTTTACGGTCTTTAAACAACTGACTTAACTTTTTCTTGCCATTCATGCCAGTGGGGCAAATATAATCACCGTGGCGCCATTTTCTGATAAATAACGGATATTTTAACAAATCTCTGTCGACTATAATAGAGTTTTTATCCTGTGTGTTCTCTAAATCAGTTTCATAAAGTTCAAGATGTATTGGTTCCGATATTACAGATGTTTCTTCATCAATTCTTGTGGACGTAAGTGGTTGAGTGTCTTTATTAATAGGTGTCAGAATTAAGAATTGACGATCTTTTAAAAGGCGGTATTTCTTTGAAAAAAGCTGCTTTCCAGACTGAGTGTTTAAAAGGTGCTCTACATTACTCCATTCTGTGAACCCGTACTCGTGAAGCGCTTGATACAAATAAGCCTTTTTATTTGAAAGCGTATTGAGCTTGCGAATATCAAACTTCATTATATCGTTTTCTATTGACATGATTTTTGCTGTGATGTCGGCTATTCGATCACGAATTAAATCCTGACTTTCATTTAAATTCTCTAGGGTATTTTTAAATGTTTCTAAAATATGTGGATTAATTTCTTTTAAAACAGGTAGAATCTTATGTCGTACTTTATTTCTTATGTATTTGATGGTAGCATTGGATCGATCTTCTCTCCAAACAATTCCATTTTTAATGGCAAACATTGTAATATCATCTCTAGAAAAATTTAACAAGGGCCTTACAGATTGTTTGTTGATAGGAGGAATACCCGTTAATCCATCTAAGCCCGTCCCTCTTGAAAGATTCATCAGAAAAGTTTCCAAATTATCATTGGTATTGTGCCCTGTAAGCACGTAATCGTAGCAATGATGTTCTAATAATTCATAAAACCACTGATATCTGAGGTTTCTCGCCGCTACTTGAATGGACAATTGTTGTTTATCTGCATATGTTTTTGTGTTGAACCGAGTGGTAAAAAATGGCACCCCCATTTCTGATGCTAGAGTCTTAACAAAAGTTTCATCATCCTCGCTTTCTTGACCTCTTAATTGAAAATTACAATGGCATAGCGCAAAGTCCAACTTCATCTTTGCAATTAGGTGTGACAGTACTACACTATCGATTCCCCCAGATACTGCTATGAGTAATTTTCCCTCAGCTAAGAAAGGGAATTGACTGTTTACATGGGCTTTAAATTCTTCAAACATTGCTTGTCATATTATGAGGGAGCGTCTGCATGTAAGGTTTTTTTTGTAAGAGCAAGTTCCATGGCTTTGCCCTTTAGCAAACACTCCTTGTATTCATTATTGGGACTTGACTTGGCTGTAATAGCACTTCCAACAGAAAAAGAAACATACTCTTTTTCTCGATTGTATAAAATACTTCTGATGACTACGTTAAAGTCAAAATCACCATTTGGAGTAAAGTAGCCAACAGTTCCCGAGTATAATCCACGCTTACTTTCTTCCAATTCCTCTATGATATTCATCGCGGCAATCTTAGGAGCTCCTGTCATGCTTCCCATGGGGAAACTGTTTCTGATCACATCTACAGGATGTGTATCTGATGCTATTCTAGAACTCACAGTTGATATCATTTGATGTACTTGTTCGAATGGGTATACCCGACACAATTCTTCAACTTGAACACTCCCTTTTTCTGCTGTTTTAGACAAATCATTTCTAACCAAATCTACGATCATGATATTTTCCGATCGTTCCTTTTGATCATTTGCTAGATGATGTGCGATATGTTGGTCGTCTACATCATTAAAGGTTCTTTTTGCAGTTCCTTTGATGGGCTGTGAAATAATTTTGTTCCCTTTCTTTTTTAGATATCTTTCTGGTGATGCAGAAAGGAGGTAATGCTCATCAACTCTGATAAAAGTAGCAAATGGAGGGGTTGAAATTTCGTTCAAATCGCTGTAAACTTTGTATGGATTGATTGCTGTGTTATCTGCATAAAACTCAACACAGAAATTAGCCTCATAAAGATCTCCTAGATGAATATGGTCTAGAATTGTAGACACTTTTTTACAATAAAATTCTTTTTCAATTCGAGTCTTAATCTTAATATCTTGATATTTTGAATCGCTAAGGGTGATGTGATTTTTAATGCACTCTAAATCGGTCTCTATTTCATCATCTATCATTTTAAGGTAATGAAATTCAATATGGTTTTTTTTAAGAATGATAATCTTTTTGGGTTGGAAAAAGAACAGATCTGAAAAACCAAGTCCGTCGTGGTTTTCCGAGTGTAACTTTTCAATGTCATTTTTAACATCATAACCAATGTACCCAAAAATAAAATCTTGTGTGATCGTTTGGTATTCTTTTAATTGATCAAAAGCATTGAAGCAATCTGTTTTAATGGAGGTAAACTCTTCTACTGCTAAGATACTCTCGTAATCAGAATAGGGTTGCTGATGTGCATTGGAATCTAACCATACGATGGTGTGATACTTTTGCGACCATGATAATAACTTTCTTTTAATAGGTGGTGTTTTGAGAGGAAATATTCGAACTGTTCTTTGCATCTTGGTAGCAAAAGTACGGTAATATGTTTTATGAAATAGAAGATATATTGTTTAAAAAAATCATGTACTTTTAGCGAGGAGATCAACAAAAAAAGTGATATAGAAAAATGACCAAACGAAAAGTTTTACTGATATACACTGGAGGAACCATAGGAATGATCAAAGACTATGTCTCCGGAGCTTTGAAGGCATTCAATTTTACGCAAATTTTAAAGAACATTCCAGAGCTAAACCAGCTGGACTGTATTATTGAATCTGATTCATTTGAGGAACCTATAGATTCTTCAAATATGAACAAGGATTATTACATTCAAATTGCAGAGAAGATTGAGGGGCATTATAAATATTACGATGGATTTGTTGTCTTAACAGGTTCAGATACGATGGCTTACACGTCTTCTGCTCTTAGCTTTATGTTAGAGAATTTACAAAAACCTGTCATTTTTACAGGATCTCAATTGCCTATAGGGTATTTGCGAACAGATGCCAAGGAGAATCTAATTACATCTATAGAAATAGCAAGTGCTTATGAAAATGATCAACCCATTGTTAAAGAGGTCTGCCTGTATTTTGAGTATTAACTATACCGGGCCAATAGAACAACAAAACTTAGCGCTGAGCAATTTCAAGCCTTTGCATCGATGAACTATCCTCCGTTAGCAGAGAGTGGGGTGCATCTTAAATTTAGTAAGCATTTACTCCTAAAACCTGAATTAGGGGAGATGGTAGTTTGGAAAAATCTAGTTACAGAGGTTGTGGTATTAAAACTTTTTCCCGGGATTTCAAAAAATGTAGTGCAGAGCATTCTTAAAACTCCTCAACTAAAGGGAGTGATTCTAGAGACCTACGGTGCTGGAAATGCTCCAACAGATAGCTGGTTTATCGAGGAGCTTTCCAAAGCCATTCGAAAAGGAATACACATAATCAATGTTACACAATGTACAAGCGGACTAGTTTTGATGGGGCATTACCAGACAAGTACACTTTTGAGAAAAATTGGTGTCGTGGGAGCTAAAGATATGACAACAGAGTCTGCGATTGCTAAAATGATGTATTTATTGGGCAAGGGACTTAAAAAAGATATGTTTATCCAATATTTTCAAAAATCTCTCAGAGGTGAAATCTAAAAAAGTTAAAACAACAATCATCTTTTGAGTTTTGAGTGACTAGGGTCGAAATACTGAGTGTTTTTTTTTAAGGAATCAACTATTTTTTGTTACTTGCTGACTGCACTGAGGATGATTGTTTTCGCTAGATAAAAAAACGGATCGATTCTTGTTGTGATAAAATTCATATCTTTAACCCGTTAACTATTAAAAATTAATTATAACAACGATGAAAAAAGTAGTAAATATCCTAACGATGACAGGATGCATGTTTTTTGGAGCTATTCAGACCACTTACGCTCAAGATGTAGCTGAACAAACTTTTCACCAACTTTTAAAACAACGCTTTATAGAAGGTGGACCATCATTTATGGGAGTTGTTCTTGTTGCTTTAATTCTAGGATTGGCGATTGCCATTGAAAGAATTATTTATTTAAACATGGCAACAACCAATACAAAAAAATTAGTTGCAAGTGTAGATGATGCGCTCAGTTCTGGTGGTGTAGAAGCTGCTAAAGAGGTGTGTAGGAACACTAAAGGGCCTGTTGCTTCTATTTTTTATCAAGGGATTGATAGAACTGATGAAGGAATTGAGGCCGCTGAAAAGGCTGTAATTGGATATGGAGGTGTGCAAATGGGATTGTTAGAAAAAAATGTCTCTTGGCTATCTCTGTTTATTGCATTGGCACCGATGTTAGGATTTATGGGTACCGTAATCGGGATGATTGGTGCATTTGACTCTATATCTGTTGCCAATGATATCTCTCCAGGTGTTGTGGCAAAAGATATTAAAGTGGCACTTTTGACGACTGTATTTGGGTTAATCGTAGCGATTATTTTACAAGTTTTTTACAACTACATAGTATCTAAAATAGATAGTATTGTTAACGACATGGAGGATTCCTCTATCAGACTTATTGACCTTCTAGTTAAATATAAAAAATAACACAGCTATGAATAATAAGTTTTCAAAGATACTAACCGCCATAGCTCTAGTTTTGGCAATTATCACTGCTTTTTTTTACATCAGACTGCTTTACATAGGAGATGATGAGCTCAAAGCCTCAGCAGACTTTCAAAACTCAATTATATCACCTTTCATTTGGTTCACCGTGATTGTACTTATAGCTACTATTGCAATTTCAATTTTTTCTTCGGTTTTTAGTTTAGTTAGAAAACCTGAACAACTAAAGAAGACCCTTTTAAGTATTGGGATATTAGCTGTTGTACTCCTAATTGCCTATTTCTTCAAAGATGGAACTGAAGTATTAGGCGCAGATGGTAAAGTATTGGTTGGTGGTGAGGAGAACTCAACATCAAATGTTTGGTCTAGTACAGGTATTTTGTATAGTATTATCTTGGGTGGTGTAGGACTTGCGCTGTTCCTCGTTGACATGGTAAAAAGCTTAGTAAAATCTTAAAGTTATGGCAAGAAGAGATGTTCCAGAAATCAATGCAGGTTCCATGGCGG
>JABSPP010000159.1 GCA_013214275.1 Flavobacteriaceae bacterium | reverse complement strand
ACTTGCCAAAGCTTGTTCAACTCCACCCCTAAGACTAATGAACGGTGATAATGTAGTACCTGACACAGACCCTATTTATAAAATGTTTTACGATAATTGGAACATAAAGCAGGGAAAGAACGAGGCAATGTACCAGCTTTTTATTAATCTATTCTTACACGGTAAAGCGTACACGCTAAAAAAAGCGGACATGATAGGCTTTGAACCAAAAGAGTTGTGGATATTACCAACACAGGCAATGCTACCAGCACAAGAGAAAACAAGCTACTTCGAACAGGCTTCTTTTTATACGTTCACAGATGGCACAACGTCTTACAAGTACTTTCCTGAAGAACTAATCATACTAGAATATTACGACCCATCAACATTACAAGACCAACAAAGCGGATTAAGTCCACTACAAGCGGTTTGGAACACAATAGGAGCGTCAAACAACAGGGCAACAGCTGAAAAGGCAATGTTAAAAAATAGAGGTATAGCGGGTTTAATTAGTCCAAAGGCTTCAAGTGGTGACGCTGGTGCATTAGGTTTTAGTAAATCAGTAATGGATGTAGTGAGAAAAGCGTTCGTAGGTATTACGGGCGGCGCTGAAAAGTTTAATAAAGTTGAGGTGGTGGAGCAGGCGGTTGATTTCACTCAGCTAGGAATGAACGCCAACGATTTAAAACTAATCGAATCACAGCTACCTCACATAAGGAGCGTATGCAGGGCGCTTAATTTACCAAGCCAATTGTTTGGTGATTTTCAAAGTTCACAATACGCTAACTACAAAGAAGCTAACAAAGCATTTTATACAAACGCGGTTATACCTCAACTAGACACATTTATCAATCAATTTGAAAAGGATTTGTTTACCCCTATCAACAGGATAACAGGAAACAACTATTGGTTAAGGGTAGCAAAAGAGGACATTGAAGCGCTGGCAAGAACTAAAGCGGACGTATTGAAAGACATACCAAACAACATTAGCGCGATGTTATTGAGTGACATAACACCAGAGCAAAAAGCAGCATTAAGAACAGATTTAGGACTAGATGAACAAGGTTAAAACTATAAAAGGAAAGCAGTTAACCGACATTAAAAAGATGTTGGAAGATAAAAAGAAGAGTTTAAACGATAAAAAACTGGTAAAAAAATGAGCGATAAAAGAAATTCAGCAATCAAGCAAGTAACAAGGGACAAAGAAGAGGCTATACTATTGAAAAAAGGGGCTGTTAAGTTCACGGATTCACCTGTGTTAAGCCCTATTTTAGGAGCGTTAAAGGATGATGAGCCTAACAAAGCCTTAATGGAAAGGAATTTGCCTCTTGATACTGATGACGCTGTTTATCGTACCATCATAGCGAACACGTATAACTACATGGATAGTCATGACGATGTCCATTTAAGCAATGTATTTAAGAAATCGTTACAGGAAAACGCAGACCCTTTCCTATTGCACGACCACGAGTTCAAAGTAACCGCTAAAATCGGTAAGTCATTGAAAGCATACGAGCAGGAAGGTAGGTTTTTATACTACGGTTACAATTCACCACTTGATACAATGGCTTTGCTTATAGATGCTGAAATTTCAAAAGCTAAGAATCAAAGCGTGTTTGATGAATATAAGAACCATCAAATTAATCAACACAGTGTTGGAATGTATTACGTTAAGATTGATTTGGCAATTGATAACCAAGACGACAAGGAAGCGTATGCACTTTACAGGAAGTACTTACCACAAATAGGAAACGCTAACAAAGTAGAGCAACAAGGTTACTTTTTTGCAGTACAAGAAGCTAAATTGAAAGAGGTTAGTGCTGTTTTACAAGGTTCAAACGACCTAACAGGGATATTCGATAACAATAAAAGCTTAAAAAACCAAGACGAAATCACTAAAATGTTTGATTATTTAGCGAAAAACATAGAGAATAAGGAAATTTTTAATAATATTTGTAAGCAGTATGTTGACACTTTCAAGCAGAAGCAGCCGTCGAAAGACACTGGAACAGTTAAAAAGCCGTCGTTTTACGAACTAATGAGTAAATAACAGTAATTAACTAATAAAGACCTTGAAAGGGGCAAAAACAAAATGGATTTTAAAGAATATTTAGTATCTAAAAAAGTAGAAGATATTTCTACGTTAGATGCAGACAAGCAAGCTGAATTGTACAACGAGTACAATGAAGCATCAAAGAAAGAAATTGAAACTTTAGTAGCTGAAAAAGCTTCTAGTGAAGAAGTTGAAGCGTTAAGAAAGAAATTTGACGAGTCTTTAAGTACTCAATATGAAGCGTTAAAAGCTTTGAAGCAAATTACAACAACTCAAGGTACGTTTATGAAAAACCTTGACAGAGGAACTTCTAGTTCTAAAGTTAACGCTTTGAAAAGTCAATTAGTTGAAAACGTTGAGGCGTTTAAAAAACTTAAAGGTTCTTCAAACTCGAATGATAATGTTAAAATGACATTGAAAGCAGTTGGTGATATGAGCGTTGCAGGAAATGCTGCTGGTGTCCCTTTAGAAGACAGAGTTTCTGGAATCAATGAGATAAAAGAAAGAGAGGCTTCGCTTTTAAACCTTGTTACTGTTGGTTCAATCGGATCAAACCTTAAAACTTGGATTTACGAAGCAAATCAAGAAGGTGTTGCTGGCCCAACCCTTGAAGGAGCGTTGAAAAATCAAATTGACTTCGAATTATTGAAAGGTTCTGCTGATGTTGAAAAAATCACAGCGTTTATCACAATCACTGACGAAATGTTAGACGATGTTCAAGAGATTCAAACTTTAATCAACAACAAATTGACGGTTAAAGTAATGAACGCTTTAGAAGATGGATTGTATAATGGTACTGGTGTATCACCTCAGTTAACAGGTATTGAAACTGTAGCTCCTGTTTTTGCTGCTGGTTCACACGCTGGAACGGTTGACAATGCAAACGAAGTTGATGTTCTTCAAGTTGCTGCTAATCAAATTAAATTAGCTAAGCATGGTAGGGCAACAGGAATAGCAATGCACCGAAGAGCCGTTACAAGCTTGTTGTTGTCTAAGGTTTCAAGTACTGACAAGCGGTACATTGAAAGGCTTCAAATGATTGCTGGAACACTTTCTTTTGACGGTGTGCCAATTATCGAAAGCATCTTAGTGACTGAAGGTGAATTTTTAATGGGTAACTTTAAAATGGCTTCTCTTGATTACAGAGAAGGTTTAAAGATTGAAGTTGGTTACAACGCTGACAACTTTGTTAAGAATTACAAAACAATTAGAGCTGAGGTTCGCGCTGTTGTTTACGTGATGCAAAATGACCGAGGGGCGTTTGTTACTGGTGTTTTTGCAACTGCAAAAGCTGCTTTAGAAACTCCATAAGAAGTTTTCATAGTTGTTTATTTTATAAGAGGAAAAGCCCGGCGTTATGTCGGGCTTTTTTTATTGACTAATAATCATTAAATTTACAATTGAATAATAATATTAAAATAAAAAAACTACAATGGAAACAAAAGGAAACAAACAAGAGGCGGTTTTAAAACCAAAAAAAGGAAAAGCAACAGCAACTAAAAAAAGAACAGTTATCTTCATAGGTAATGGTAAAAGCTTGCATTTAGGAAAAGGAGAACACGCTGTAACTGCTGAAGAAGCAAAAATGTTTACAGAAAAGGGTTACGGAAAAGTAAAGTAGTTATCAAACATTTTCACTAAATTAAGAGCCTACTACATAAGTGGGCTTTTTTTATAAAAAAACTATGTTAAGTCTTAAAGCAAACGGAAACAAGAAAACCTTAAAAGATGAGTTTGTTGACGTAAAGTTAAACGAATTAGCATCAGCATACGAGTACATCAACGGGTTAAGCCCTGAATTAAAACGGTATTTACTTGATAATTCAGATGACAAGATTGATGCTGATTTATTATTCGAGTACAAAATACACTGGATAAGTTTATTTAGTGACTTTACAAAGGAGGAACTACGGTTAATCCCTATTGAAGGGACGGACGCAACAAGTTTAAGTGTTAATTGGCTGTACGAACATTGTGAACAGTTTTTAAAACAGCCTGAAACATACGTAACACTAAAAGAGTTCAAGCATAAAAGCAAAGACTATCACCTAATCAAGCCTTTACAAACTATCTCAGGTGCCGAGATGTTATTTGGTAATGCTAATTATAGACAGTTTATGTTGAGCAGTCAATTAGCTTCAATGATTGAAAGAAACAAGAAAAAAGGCGATGGAGGCATCGGCTCATTAATCCAATTATTCGCACTGCTTTATTCAGATGGTGACGATTCAAGCGAGGACGTAGTGAGGCGTTCAAAGATATTTAGTGAGGTAAATGCGCTCTATGGCTGGTCTGCTTACTTTTTTTTTGTCGAGTTGGTAGAGAGATACAAAGATTATTTCCACTTATCTACGACCAAGAACCCACCAGCTCGAGTACAAAGAGTGTTAGCAATACAACAGCTAAAAGCATTACTATCAAGAACCATTTTTGGGAAATTGTTGCCATCAAAGTGGCTGAAACAGGAGTTTTTAATATTGCAAATGTAACACCGATTGAAGCTGTAATGAACGAGCGTGCTTTTGATGTGCTTAAAATATTTAATTTAAAACTAACAGAATGACCTACGATGCATTAGTAAACATCGTTAAAGCTGCGTCTGACGCCTACGCCCCAACACTGCCACTACTACCATTAAACTTTCACTATGATAGGGTTTGGTACAATAACGCAGACGCAAATAACAAATATCCGTCAATGTTATTTGAGCGCTCACCTGACTTTGAATTTACAGGACTTCAAGCGAACGGAAATGTAGG
>JABSPP010000158.1 GCA_013214275.1 Flavobacteriaceae bacterium | reverse complement strand
CCTAAAACTCCTTATGAGTTGACTCCACGGATGCTTCACTTTCCTTTAGTCGGTCTGTTTCAAAATAGTATCTTTGCCGAAAATTTAGATCATGAGCACGATTGTTGCCATTGTTGGGAGACCTAATGTTGGGAAATCCACCCTTTTTAATCGGTTGATCAAGCGGAGAGATGCCATTGTAGATGCTGTGAGTGGTGTGACTCGCGATCGGCATTATGGGAAAAGCGACTGGAACGGGAAAGAGTTCTCTCTTATCGACACAGGCGGGTATAGCGTGGGTTCTGATGATGTCTTTGAAGAAGAAATTAGAAAACAAGTTCAGTTGGCCATCGATGAGGCGGATATGATTGTTTTTGTTGTTGATGTAGAAGACGGAATTACGCCTATGGATGAAGAGGTTGCTAACTTGCTTAGGCAAGTAAACAAACCGCTGTTTATGGCTGTAAACAAGGTTGATAATGCGATGCGGGTTGGAAATGCAGTTGAATTTTATAATCTAGGGTTGGGGGATTATCATACAATTTCTTCTGTTAATGGAAGTGGAACTGGCGATTTACTAGATGCTATTGCTGAAGCTATTCCCAATCACGAAGTTGCTGATGAAGCGTCTGACGAGCTACCTCGTTTTGCGGTAGTGGGAAGACCGAATGCGGGCAAATCATCTTTTATTAACGCTTTGATAGGTGAGGATAGAAATATTGTTACTGATATTGCAGGAACCACACGCGATGCCATAGATACCAAATACAACCGTTTTGGGTTTGAATTTAATTTGGTGGATACTGCGGGAATTAGAAAAAAGTCTAAGGTAAAAGAAGATTTAGAATTCTACTCCGTTATGCGGGCTGTTCGCGCCATTGAGCATTGTGATGTTGCCATTGTTATTGTGGATGCCACCCGAGGTTTTGAAGGTCAGGATCAAAGTATCTTCTGGTTAGCAGAAAAAAATAAAAAGGGCGTGGTTGTCTTAATCAATAAGTGGGATCTGATAGAAAAACAGACCAATACTATGCGCGACATTAAGGTTCAAATTCAGCAACAAATTGCACCCTTTACAGACGTTCCCATCGTCTTTATCTCTACGCTCACAAAACAACGGATCTACAAGGCGATAGAGACTGCAGTTTCTGTTTTTGAAAACAGAAAACGACGTGTTTCTACTAGCAAACTCAATGATACGATGTTAGAAATCATTAAACAAAATCCACCTCCAGCAACGAAGGGAAAATATATTAAAATTAAGTTTTGCACTCAACTGCCTACAAGAACTCCACAATTTGCATTTTTTGCAAATCTTCCGCAATATGTAAAAGAGCCCTACAAGAGGTTTGTTGAAAATAAATTAAGAGAGCATTTTGATTTTTCTGGGGTTCCTATTACTGTTTACTTCCGTCAGAAGTAATTTTAAGAAATTTTTTGGGTACTAAAATTGTCAGCAATTCAATTATACCTTATGTTTGGGGCTAAACATTGCTAAGCCTAAAACCTATGCCATTGTTATGAAACCCTTGCAGGGGGATCGGTTAAATAAAGCGCAATATCACGACAAAAGTACATGGCTAAATACCCAACAGCTTGCATCAATTTAAACATGTGAAATCCTCATAGAGGGATTGGTAAAGTAAAGGTCAAAGCCTTGAATAAAAGGAAGAAATTAAATAGATAGTGTAAATTATAACCAGTGAAATTTTATTGTTTTATCTGCCTGATGTTTATCGCTTTTTTAGGGCACTCTCAGGTCAAAAAAACCTATGTGATCGAAGGGGTTTTAGTGTCAAAAAGTGATACAACTTCACTTGAGTCCGCCACAGTACACCTTGAAAAAGTAAAGGACAGTGCGGTGGTGAGTTACACGATTACCGATAGGAACGGAAAGTTTAAACTAGAAGGAAATACCTTTGACAAGGAGCTTCGGTTGGTGGTCTCGTTCTTAGGATACAAGCCTTACACCAAGGTCATTAACTTTGATCAAACAAAGATCCAGTTAGGAACCATTGCTTTAGAAGACTCAGGAAATGTTTTGAATGAAGTGGTGATCACATCCAGAGCACCAATTACGATTAAAAAAGATACATTAGAGTTTAACGTAAAATCTTTTAAGACAAAAAAAGATGCGAATGTAGAAGATCTGTTACAACAGCTTCCTGGGGTTGAGGTTGACGACGAAGGAAAAATTACCGTCAACGGGAAGCCTGTCAACAAATTACTGGTCAACGGAAAACCGTTTTTTGGTGATGATCCTACCATAACCACCAGAAATCTGTCTAAAGAGATTATAGAAAAAGTACAGGTAACAGATACCAAAACAAAATCGGAGGCATTTACCGGCGAGGAGGGAGATACACAAAACAAGACTATTAATTTAACCATTAAAGAAGAAAACAACCAAGGGTATTTTGGGAGAATTGCAGGGGGTAAGGGAACAGAGGACCTGTACGAATATACGAGCATTGTCAATCGGTTTAGTGGAGATCGAAGAATTGGCATTCTCGCTGGTGGAAATAACACCAACTCCCCGGGATTTAGTTTTGGAGAAATACAAGATATGTATGGAGGAGGAGGAAGTATTTCTATGAACAGTAATGGCGGATTTCGACTGGGAGGGATGTCATTTGGTTTTGGAAGAGGAATTGTAACTTCTCGGAATCTAGGAGCCACGTTTGCCGATGAGTTTGGAAAAGGATTTGATCTTAATGGAGACTATTTTTATGCAAACGGCTCTAGTAGAAATACCTCAAGCAGAAGCAGGGAAACGATCTTGCCAGATGGAACATCGTTCTTTACCGATGCCAATGCCGAAAATAGCAGCGACAATAGAAACCACCGATTTACTACTGATTTTGATATAGAGATAGACTCGACATTTTTAATTAACATCAAACCCTCGTTGGTTCGGAATTTTAGCAGCACCACAAACAGTCAATTTGAAGAATCATCAGACGCAGAATATCTTTTAGTGAACAGATCCACAAGCAACAGTTTTCGAGAGGCTACAACCAATAATTTTAGAAATCGCCTAGACATCACCAAAAAATTTGGAGACAAAGGAAGTTTTATTAGGCTAGACATGACCAATCAAGTCAACACAACAGGTGTCGATTCACGTTTTAATTCTGATGTAGAACTCTTTGGAACTTCACCATCTGTAGAAACCAGAAACCAGATAGGAGATGAGACGACTCAATTTAATAGTGTAAATACAAGATTCACCTACAGATATCCCATTGTAAAGAAGAAGGTCTTTCTCGATTTTAACTACAGTTATAGAAAAGACAAACGGAATAATCTAAGGAACACCTTTGATATTGACCCAATCACCAATGAGGAAATTTTTAATACCGATCTAAGTACCGATTTCACCTATCAAAACAGGCGCTCTACTCCAAGTATAGACCTCAATCTAAAAAAAGACAAGTGGTCTTTTAGCCTAGAGACAGGCTACGTAAGCAGAACACTAGAAAATAGTGATGTTTTAAGACCCACATTAAGTTTAAAACGCCAGTTTAATGCCTTGGAGATTAACAGTAATTTTAACTATAAAATCAGTCCAAAATCCTCTATGTACACTGGGTATTATCTATCCAATAGACCACCGAATTTGCAGCAGTTAAACCCTTTTACGGATATTAGTAATCCGTTGAATATCATTACGGGAAACCCCGAGTTACAACCCTCCAATGAACATCAGTTGTATGTAGGTTTTAATAACTTTAACTTTCAAAAAGGAACAGGTTCCTACGCGTATTTCAGCACCAATATGACCAATAATCAAGTGGTAGCAAAATCGGTAATTGACGAAAATCTAGTTCGAACAACAACCTACGAAAATGTAAATGGGAATTTTAATGTTAGCGGAAGTATATCCTACGGCAAAGAGATAAAACTAGACTCCATTAAAAAAGTGCGTTTGCGTTTGAGTATGTGGACGAATATAAGGAGAGCAGTCAATTTCTTTAATGAGACCAAGTATGCCTCTTTAAATACCTCCTATAGTCCTTCTTTAAGTATTAAATTTAGCTGGAAAGACATCCTAGAAATCGATCCCAGATATACGATTTCCATGACAAAATCAACCTTTGATATCGATCAACTCAACAATCAAAATTTTACAGGACACCGATTGGGGTTAAGAACCAAGCTAACAGCACCCAAAAAGCTAGAATGGAGAAATAACATTAACTATCAATACAATCCCAATGTTGCTCCAGGATTTCAGCGAAGTTCTTGGTTTTGGAACGCCACACTTTCCTATAGTATTTTAAAAGACAAAGCAACCATTTCACTCAAGGCATATGATATTCTTAACCAAAATACCAATGCCATAAGGCAAGCGACTGCCAACTACATAGAAGACACAGAAAGTACCGTATTAACGCAGTATTTTATGCTTAATTTTAGCTGGAAATTTAACACGCTCGGCACAAAAAAGCCTAAGAATGAAGCCAATATCATCTTTTTTGATTGATAGCACTTAGTACGTAGAAGTCAGCTTACACAAATTCTTGGAATCTTACCACAAAAGAAACCCATTCTCAAAATTATAAATTAATATCCACCCTTGTTGGTTGGTGGGCGTTCCCTAGCGGTCGGGCTCTCCGCTGTATCTTTTTTGCCTGTACAGGACAAAAAAGGATGCCGCTGCCATCCCTAACGCGGCATCTAGACTCCAATTTTATATGAGGTAAAATAGTTCCCGTCCGTTGTCTTTTATTTGCTAATTTTTAATGCATTTACAAAAATCTACACTGAAAAAACCAAAAGAGCTGTTTTTTACCAACGCTCTAAACGAAATAAAAAAAGAAGAAACTGAAATATGAGTTTTGAACAAAT